>QMZG01000015.1 GCA_003663045.1 Candidatus Altarchaeales archaeon | reverse complement strand
CCTTTCATTAAAATTACTAAGATAGCAAGCTATAGGATTTGTCAAGACAAGGGATAAGGAAGAGATAACTATGAACAGCAAAATGCCAATTGAATATTTTCTAATCCTTTGAAATCTCAATGAAAAGAAAAATAAGCAAGAAATTAAGTATATGAAAAAAATAAATGATAATAACGATAATGAATCGAGTAGTATAACATTAACATTATTTAAAAAATCGTAGGAGTGCCACTTTAATAACTCTAATAAATACACCCCCAATAAAATACGAAAGGTAAATGGATTTTTCAATAATACAGTGATTATTACCAATATAATTGGGAATAAGACTATTGAAAGTAGAACTTTCTTCTTATCTGGCTTAAGAAACCCTTTCCAATCTATTTCTAAATTTAACTTTTTGATTTTCATGGCTCACATGTCGTCATTCTTACATCCTTATAATATTTTAAAAATTACTCAGTAACTTGTGGGATTAATCATTGCTTTTTTCATGTTCTCCCATGCTATTCTCCCGTACTCGCTTCTCGTTCCGTAGCTGATTTTCGTAGTTAAAAGTATTACAAAGTCTTACATTATGTAATTCAAAGTGATACTTTGTGATACAATTTGCAAGTTAATCCAGTCTACAATTCACCCCTGCAATAAGAGTTTTAGGATTTCATTGTAAATATCCATAAATATAGAAAATCCGGCAAGGAAGGTTCCAAGAGAACTGCCTATATTTGCAAACGCCATAACCAGTAAAATTCTTGTAACACCATTTCTCCAATAGTCTCTTAAAGAATTCAATTTTAATAGGCCCTCAAAATCCTTTACCTTTGGTTTCCTGACCTTTGCCTCAACCGCACCGGCAAACCATCCCGCCGCGAGTAATGGATTTAGGGAGGTGATGGGGGCGGCAAGAAACGCCGTTATTATCGAAAATGGATGTCCGAAAGCGAGCGCGGTTCCCAATGCGGCTAATGTTCCATTTATAACGACCCATTTTACGATAGATTCCCAAAGGAAGTCTCCACCCTTCAGAGAGAATCCAAAGATAACAATTCCGATAATCACCAGTGGGATCAAATAGCCAAGATACTTCAATTTACTCCCGCCCTCGGGAATTTTTTCCAAATTCTTTAATTCTTCTTTTACATTTTTCCTGGAAATACCTTCAGACTCTAATAAATTCTTTATACCATCTACGTGACCTGCACCAACTACAGCCACTACCTTTTTTTCCTTAAGTCCAGCTATCTTGTCTGCAATGTAATGATCCCTTTCATCCACCAGAACCTCTTTTATTGAGGGAATCTCTCTCCCCAGGTCCTCCATCATCTCTGTAATAACGTCCTTCTCCTTTAATTTTTCAATCAATTCATCATTGATCTCTTCCTTCTCAAATGCTCCGGAAATAAGTCCATAGAGTATCTTAAATTTTTCCATTAGAGACATCCTGTTGAAGGCTCTCTTTAGTTTCGTTTTTATTTCACGATCTATAAGTGTTACGGGAATATTCTTCTTCTTTGCTATCTCTAATGCCTGAAGCATCTCGGATCCTGGTTTGATTCCCAGTTCATCACCGATCTTTCTCTGAAAATTTGTAAGGAGCAATTGCATTAAGAAAAGATAGATTTTTCCACTTCGAATTACATTGCCAATCTCGGTTTCATCCCATTTTTTCTGATTTACTATTGCGTGGTATCTCTGCTCGCATAATTCAATTGCCACTATATCCGGCATTTCCTCTTCTATGGTTTTTCTAACAAGTGATACGCTTTCCTTTGAAACATGAGCGGTTCCGATAAGAAATATCTCTTTACCATTAACATTGATTTTTGTTATTTCGTTCAGCATCTTAGAGTAATATATCTTCAGAAAAATTAAATTAAGAAATTAATTAAGATTATGGATAAGAATATACTCCTAACTGGAAAGCCGGGTTGTGGAAAGACTACCCTGATAAGGAGAGTATTAGAAAGACTTACTGAGATCGACTCCGGGGGTTTCTATACACAGGAGATTAGAAAGGGTAAGGTAAGGGTTGGCTTTAGGATAACTGCTCTGGATGGAAAAACGGGGGTGCTGGCTCATGTGGATTATAAAGGTAGATTCAGGGTGGGAAAGTATTTTGTCAATATTGAGGACATAGATGAGATCGGTGTAAAAAGCATCTTGGATTCATTGAAAAAGGATCTTATTGTGGTTGATGAAATTGGAAAGATGGAGCTATTTTCTGAAAAATTTAGAGACGCCGTTCTCAGAGCATTGGATACTGGAAGGGTTCTTGGAACAATAAGGCTGGGAAAGGATCCCTTTGTGGAGGGGATTAGGGGAAGGAGGGATGTGGAGATAATTCTGGTTACATTGGAGAATAGGGATTTTTTGGTGGATGAAGTGATAAGGAAGATTAAAGGTTAGGATGGATTTACAATTGAATTTGCCCAGAAAATATACTTCTTTATCTTGTGATAATCCCCAAAGTCCTTCACGTCTATTTTTACAGAGTCTATATACCTGGTTAAATCAGCATTAGATAAGACCTCAACACGGTCATGATGAGATAATTGAGCGCTTTAACAGGAAACACAAGTAATTCAAGCAACCCTCACCTCCCCCTTACAATCGTTAAAACATCCCCATCCTCAAGGACATGATTCAATCCAACTATCTGTGAATCAAACCTTGCAGATTTTCCAGAGAGGATGGCGTATTTGAATTTTTCTTTGATTTCCTTGTGAAGTTTTTCGCACACATCTCCCACCGTCGATCCTCTTTTCATAATCAATGGTCTATCGGGTTTCTGTCCATGTCTCTTTGGATATACCCTGATTATTTCCAGTTTCTTAAATATTTCCCTCTTCAATTTATCCAGATTCAATCCCTTCTCGGCAGAGATTTGAATCACCTCTTTTTTGATTCCTGATCTTATTTCCTCCAATTTTTTATCATCGATGAGATCGATCTTATTTAATGCAATTATGGAGGGGAGATAGACACGATTCTTCATAACTATGTCAATTAACTGATCTTCATTTATATCCTCGTGAATTGTAACCTGGGCGTTATGAATCCCATTCATATTTAGAATTTCCCTTATCGTCTTCTTATCTATTCCCAATGAGACCGTTGAAGAGACCCTAATGCCTCCGCGATCTATTTTCTTGATACTGACTCTGGGCCGTTTTTGATTTAGTCGAATGCCGACATCATAAAGTTCTCTTTCTATTGTTTCTAGATGCATTGGGTTATTAACATCTAGAAGAATTAGAATCAGGTCTGAATTTCTAACTATGGAAAGTATCTCTTTTCCTCTGCCCCTTCCGGATGATGCACCCACTATAAGTCCGGGAATGTCGAGTATCTGAATCTTTGCCCCTTTATAATCCATCATCCCCGGGATTACATCCAGGGTTGTAAAATCGTACTCTGCAACCCTTGATCGTGCATCGGTCAGTTGATTTAACAGGGTTGACTTCCCCACAGATGGAAATCCGACCAAAGCAACGGTTGCATCCCCGCTTTTTCTAATAGAAAATCCAGTACCCTTTTTTCCAGATTTTTTCCTGATTAGATCTTCCTTTAACTGAGCTAACTTCGCTTTTAACTTCCCTATATGGTGCTGTGTAGCCTTATTATAGGGTGTTTTCTTTATTTCCTCTTCTATATCTCTTATTCTTTCTTCTATTGTCATTTCTATAAATTCTAATTAATTTGAAGAATATGAAAAAAATTAATAGAATAGATATGGAAAAATTTTCTCAGAATTGCAAGAATCATAAAGCCTTTTCATATATAGAAATTCCCTATTTCTTTTCCCCCTTTTTATAGACTTTATAAGTTAATATCCCTGCAAAGAGCGCTATCAGATAGAGAACGTACTTGAACCACCCCGCAATTACCAAAACCTTGAGGCTGATCTGATTCTCCTTAGTCACCAGATGATTGGTAACTGTGATGGTCTTTCCCAGCCTTGGAAGTTCTAGTTTAACTGGCAATACACCCTTTCTGGTTGGAACAGTAATTGCACCCTCACCTTCTCCGATCCTTTGCATGCCTTTGGGTACAGGGACCTCTGCCTTTTCTATCATAGCATAATCTGCTCCAACGCCAATGGTTGGTGGACCTCGAGCTGGTGCGAAAACGCCCAGCTGCCAGATAAAGATAAATGCTACAAATAGAACTATGAAGATTGCTATTAGTAATGCTGCTCCAGCCAGAATCCATTTTACTTGTGGCTTCTTGGGGACATATCTTTTTACTATCAGGATTATGGAGAATGCAATAAATAGTAGGAACAGTCCCAGATTGAAGTAGAACAAACCCGTGCTGAATATCAAATAATAAAGAATAAATTTCTTCTCCCTTTTCAGAATAGATGCTATCAGCCCCACTAGGATTATGAAAAGTAATGCAGATTCAAAGGGTGGAAGTTCGCTGCCTCCGGAAACGCCAAATGTTTCCAAGACAATGTACTCCTTGGGCAGGTATATGGAGGTGGTGGCGGTAGTTATGGGAAGATCACTCTTAGCAATTGGGATTTCTATCATATCTATGGGCTTTAACGGATCCCTCGTGGTAAAGTACACCAGATCAAAATTCCTGTGCTCCCCCTTGGGAAATGAAAGCAATAATTTCTCTTCCTTGGTTAATTTAACCGCTCTCCTCTCGGTTGATGCATATAACGGTGTTCCTTCCACATCTATCTCAATGTAATCCATCCCAGTATTTGAATAACGATAATTTAATTCCCCAAGGATGCTGCCCTTCTCTGTAATGGCGATCCTATTTGTGGAAGTACTAACCGAAGCGGCTAATGAGGGGAGAACATCCAGCCTCTTTATAGTAATCTGAAAGACATCTCTCGCTGAAGACAAAAACGCCCTGGCATTAGAATACTGTGGCTTTATGGTTGATTCTTTGAGATCTATCTCTTCCGCTGTAGTTGAGATAGAAATCTTCTTCTCTGGATCTGATTCGATGAGGACATGATGACGATCTTCCTTTAATGGAATCCTGAGCGATTTGGAATTAAAGAATCCCCTTATGCTAACTGAGGCCTTATCAGATTCCAGATCCAGGATTAATCTATTTCCCTTTTGCTCCCATTTCACAGCACCTTTAACTGAGGTTACTACTTCATTATTGGGAAGATCCAAAACATAATTCCCCAGGGAACCTCCAAATGCCTTAAAATTTATAATGTATAGAAATTCATCCTTCTCTGCATAGGTATAGCGAAAACTGCCATCAATAAGCATAGAAATCTTCTCAGCCCTCTGGATAATTATCTCTTTCTTGTATACACCAAAGCGATCTCCATCAATAGCGTAACCATTCTTTAGATTAAAGGAAATTTTATTTACAGGGCCCCTGACAAATAGTCTTATTTGACCAATGGTTCTTATCTCCAATGAGCCCTGAAATTCAAATTCCCCTCCATCTGCTATGAAGAAATAACCACTTTCATCAAATGAAACCGGTGCCTTTTTACCATTTACCATCAAATCACTAACCAATACATCAGATGCGGGCCCAAACAAATAAATTTTAACATTCTTTCCCTCAATTACTTCACCAGTTCCATGAATCTCTAACAAATTCTTTGATAAATCCCCACTCAATGTTACCTGCTCTATGGCATAGACCCTTTCTTCAGTTTCATTAATTACGATTATCTGAGTAGAAGAAACAAAGCTACTTAAAAATAAAATGGAAATAATAACAAAGGGCAGATAATACTTTCTGTTCATTCTTATTTATTTTTCGTTAACTCCTCCTCATACTTTATTCCTGCTTTAGCAACAACATCTTTTAATCCTAAGCCCAATGCCATTACCAGACCGATAGAAATGCCGATTACTATATACTTGAAAGATTCTGTTAATACACCGAAGGACTGGCTAAATATCTCCTTATCTGCGAATCCAAACAAAAAGGGTATGCCTAGGATAAATCCAAAGAAAATAACTACTACCTCCACTGCTAACGCTGCTGGTTCTGCAAAGTTTACTGGACGATACCTGATCTTATCCGCAGCAAGGCTAGCAAGTATTAACGATGCTAAAATCACTAAGATACCCAGTACCACATGTGGTACATAATCCATTAATCCTACCATAAATTTTTCCAGAAAGAGCTCTTCCTCTCCAATCTGAATTGTGGATAAGAACTGTTGTACACCGGTAGTTAGAAAGAGTAAAACTACGTACCATTTAACTATGCCCGCTAATATGGTTGATAGAGATATGCCTCCCAAAGACTCAGTTATTTTGTGTTTCTCTAACTCGGCTTCTAAGCCCATTGCTTCTAGTGTGTCTTTTATGATCTTATAAAGTACTCCCCCCAATAGTAGACCAATTATAGCAAACAGTATAAGGGATAATAGATTAACCATGAACTTGAAAAGAGAATCTATCAAAGGGTGGGTATAGATTAACTCACCAGTAACTGAGACCCCCGTGGGTTGAACAAACACCGTATGTATAACAAAGATTACTATTAACCATATAACATACTGGGCTATGAAATTTACTATAGATTCCCACAGCTTTGATGTCACAGCACCATATCTTACCAGTGTTTTCTGGAGTTCACCGATCATTAATACCCTTCGAAGAACCTTAGATGCTATGTATCCAAGAATGTAACCCCCTATAAACGCAGCTATAAGCAGAAGTCCGATCATACCGTACTCTACTATAGTACTCATTATTTGATCCATGGTTATCGGGTATTCAAATACCGGTGGAACAGCGACCGAAGTATTTAATGCCATTTTATCACCTCACATCTAATTTATCTAATAATTATTATTAGGTTAATTGTTACATAATAGTTGTTTGGGTATAAAAACCTTTCGTTTTCAAAAATGTGGGTTAATAAGCATAAGCCAAAAAAGCTAGAGGAGATCGTGGGGAATAAAAAGGTCATTGAGGGTCTCAGGAGGTATAATTGGGAGAAACCCCTTTTACTCCATGGTCCCACGGGCGTGGGAAAAACCACATTAGTGGAAGCACTGGCTAATGAGCTTAATTTCGACCTGGTGGAGATAAATGATTCCAACATAGAAAATTCAAGGGGTATAGTACAAAGCCATAGCCTCTTTGGAAATAGAAAATTGGTTTTCATTGATAATGTGGATAGAATACATGATATAAGAACCGTAACCAAAATTCTAAAAGAGAGTAGAAATCCCCTCATTCTGATAACATCCGACTTCAAATCAAAGAGATTGGCTACGGTGAAAAAACTGTGTCAGAAGGTTCAGATGAAAAGGCCTACTTCTGCTTCTATTATAAAATTACTTCGAGATATCTGTGAGAAGGAGGGGATTGAGGTAAGGGGTAAAATTCTGAAGTGGATCGCAGAAAATGCTTCTGGGGATGTAAGAGCGGCTATAAACGATCTGGAAACGGTGGCGAAGGGTAAAAATAGTATAGGTGAGGAGGATATGGGGTTAATTGAGGAGAGGGACAGGATTTCAGATATCTACAAGGCATTGAGTACCATCTTGATAAAGAAGGATATACAAGAAGCAATAAAATCTACTTACGACTTGGATGAGCAACCTCAGGATATTTTACTCTGGATCGATGAGAATCTTCCAAATGTTGTAAGGGGTAAGAATGAATTGAATCAAGCTTACAAATACTTATCAAGAGCAGATATATTTCTTGGCAGGATTACAGACAGGCAGTATTGGGGTTTTCTGAGATATGCGAATTCTCTGATGACCGCCGGAGTGAATGTTTCAAAGGGTGATAAAGTAAATTTTGCAATGTATCGATTTCCATTCTATATCATCAGAATGAGTCAGACCAAGAAGGAGAGGAATCTGAAAAAAAATATTGGTTCGAAATTATCTGGAGAATTTCATTGCTCTTCAAAGACCATTGCCAATGAATATATCCCATTGCTCAGAACACTGATCAAGAAAGGGAAGATGGATGCAAGGGAATTTGGGGAGAGATTTAGATTGGATGAGGATGAGGTTGGGTATTTGATGAGATCATAGACAAAATTAGATATCGAGTCGCTTAGTCTAAACTGATCTCTCCCCTTTCCATGAGAATTCTGAAGTCATCAATACTCAGTCTCTTCTTTGTGTGTAATTTTTCTTTTGCCTCAACAAGATCTTTATCCTTCCTACGCTCTTCCCTTTCGTGCCTGATCCTGTTCATTTCTTCGAGATATGGGGATAATTTTCCCTGTATTACTTTTATCTCCGCCTTTATCTCATTTACCTTATCACGAAGCGGATTCATCTCATCATATTTCTCAAGTAATTTTCTGTGGTAGTTATTGGATTCCCTTCTCAAAATGCTTATTTCCTTGTAGATATTCATTGCCTTCTCATGCTGCTCTTGTGATTCATTGGCAATATTTTGTATCTCCTCGCGTATCTGATTCAACTCGGTTTTAAGCTTCTGAATATGATCATATTTATTTAAGATCTTTTTATGTAAAGAATCGGCCTTTTTGGCAACCTTCAGTCTCTCTTTGATCTCAAAAACTTTATCAAACAGTTTGATCTCATCCTTTAGTGGTATGTCATCATTTAGAAGAATTTTCAGATTCTTTTCATATATATCTTTAAGTAATTCATTCGTTCCCCTAGAATCTTTGTTCAATTCATCTCTGAGATTTTTATTCTCTTTTATCTCTCGAGTGAAATTCTTTATTTCTGTAATTATGGAATTGCGCCTTTCCTTTAACTTAGAGATCTTCTCATTGAGTTTGTCTCTATTAGCTATAAATATCTTTGCCTCTTCGCCAAGTTTATTTGCCCTTTCGGTGGTTTCATCCCTCTTGATTCTCAATTGATCTGCATCCCTCTTGTGAAAATTTATCTCCCTATAAAGTTCTCTGATCCTTTTATTTCTCTGATCTATCTCATGCCTCAGTGCATTTATATTATTCTTCAGTTCTTTTTCGTTCATGATTCTAAATTAATCCTATTTAAATTTTAATTATAATAAATAGAAGGGGAAGGGGCAACCCCAATTTCTAAACCCCCAGAATTTCACTTCGTGAAATTCAATTATCAATTAAAATCTATTTTCCGGCCTTTTTAGTCCTTTTGGCCTTTTTTGCTTTTTTCTTTTTCAACTCTCCAACCTTTTTAACCTTTCCCCTCTTCTTAGCCTCCTTGTCCTTTGAAAGATCTTTGAGTTTCTTATCCCAGTAGGTAATGGCTTCCTTATGCATCTCTATCCTATTCTTTAGCAAGTTGTATCTACCTTTGAGATTGGTTTTAGGAACATTGTGGGTTTCGGTTTCATTAGAATTAGAACTATACAACACCTTTAGTTCCTCGTTCAATTTTAGAAGTTCTTTATCCGCAGCCCTCATGGCTTTAAGATATTTCTGATTCTTCTCGGGATCGTCCTTAGAATCGTGCAACCAATATTCCAGTTGGTCCTGCTTTTCCTTCAGAACAAAAATTCTATCCAGGATATCAAATTCTTTTTTATATTCTTCTATAAATTTTTGATGCTTTTCCACCAGTAGATTTGAAAGTTCCTTTGGGGTAATCCTCTGAGAAACCATATCAGATATGGAATAGGGAATCAATTATTAAATACCCCATATCCATTTTTATATCCTCTTTCCATAATTGATCACAAACCACAGTCTTTGCAGAGCGGTAATATTAGCTAAAATAGACGCTATGGCTATTACATAAACGAGCCAGATTTCTTCAAATAAACCCAAAAACATTCCTATGTAGATTAATGTTAACCTCTCTGCCCTTTCAAGAAGGCCACCCATTCTTCTCAGATCCTCGGAATCGATAACTACGCCCCTATGGTGTGCATAGGATCTGATATATGTTGGCATTAATGCCCCAAAAATAAGAAGTGAAATCCAGAAAGAATTCGGCAGCAAGAATTCCTCTCTGCTAAATAGGAAAAATAGAAGCCCCATGTAGAGTAAAATCTCCACATATCTGTCAATTATTCCATCGAGAAATGCACCCTGTGCGGAGATACTTCTAGTTACCCTCGCTACCGCCCCATCTATTGCATCGATAACCCCAGAAAGGATAAAAAAGAGGAGGCTTACGAGCAGATCTTGATAAATAGCGAGGATTATAAATCCCAGGATGGCGGGAATCAAACCCATGACCGTCCATGTATTTGGGGAGATTCCAAACCTTGAGAATATAATACCTGTCTTTATAGAAATCCTCTCTGTGTTGAATCTGGATTTTATCATTTCATTTAATCGCCTCTATTGAGGTCCCACCAATAGGTTCAAGGGCGTAGTACTGACCAAAGAACCACCACAGGATAAAGACTATGATAATAGCTGCAATAGCGAGTAGGATTATCCATGATATGACCAACTTTCTTGAGATCATTTTATCCATAGTTATAAATTTGAATTTTCAGTTAAATAAAATCAATTTTATGTAAAGGTTTCTTTTACATCATTCATCATCCTCCCAATAAAGCCTTTGAGCCCTGATCCCTTACCCTCTATTTTTGCCAGTTCCTCAAATAATTCTTTCTCCCTCCTACTCAACTTCTTTGGTGTAACTACTCTAACCCTGACGTTTTGATCTCCCTTGCCCCTTCCCTTGAGATGAGGGATTCCTTCCCCCCTTAGCCTGAAGATAGTCCCTGTTTGCGTTCCGGGTGGTATCTTCAACCTCGCTTTTCCCTTCAATGTGGGAACCTCAATTTCATCACCTAATGCCGCTTGAGTAAAGGTTATAGGTACTTCGCAGAAAATATCATCCCCCTCCCTCTTGAAAAATTCATGAGGATTGACATGTATAACAATATAGAGATCTCCAGACGGTCCTCCTCCAATCCCAGAATCGCCCTCGCCAGAAATTCTAAGGCGAGATCCAGTATCAACACCGGCGGGAATCTTGACAGAGATCCTTCTGGTATGTCTTATTCTCCCAGTGCCATTGCAGGTGGGACAGGGTTGTTCTATAATTTTTCCCTCACCATGACATCTACTACAGGTAGTGATACTTACAAATTGACCAAATGGTGTTCTTCTCTCCCTTTTTTCCTGCCCAGTTCCATTGCATACGGGACATGTTTTTGGTGATGTTCCCGCCCTGGCCCCAGTGCCATTACAATCACTACACTTCTCTGTTCTCGGAATCTGAATCTCTGTTTTTAATCCAGATGCCGCCTCTTCCAGGCTTATGTAGAGATCATATCTTAGATCATTACCCTTAACCGGTCCCGCTCTGGTGGTCTCTCTAAACCCCTTAAAAAATACATCAAATATGTCCCTTCCAAAGAAGTCTCTACCAAATAAATCATCTATATCACTAAAATGGGTAAAATCTGACCAACTAAAACCACCCTTTCCAAAGATACTTTCCGTTCCGGCATGACCAAATCTATCGTAATTGGCTCTTTTATTTGGATCGACTAGAACCTCATATGCCTCAGAAATTTCCTTGAATTTTTCCTCAGCATTAGGTTCCTTGCAAACATCTGGGTGATATTTCTTGGCTAATCTTCTATAGGCTCTTTTGATCTCCTTTTCGGTGGCATCCCTTCCGACACCAAGAATCTCATAGTAGTCGCGCTTTGTCATATTAGAGAATTCTGTATTTGGATTTATCGTATTTCAAGCTGAGAACAATACAATTCATCCCAGTCTATTTTCTCTGATAGTTTCTTCTTTTTGAATTTTAGTCATTTCTTCTTTTCTCCCTTCTTCTCATCCTTCACCTCGTATTCCGCATCCACAACCTTCTCTTTATCCCCCCCATGCTTTTCCTCCTTCTTCTCCCCTGCTGCTCCCTGAGCTGCCTGCTGTGCCGCCTGGGCCTGTTGTGCCTTCTGATATATCGTTGCTCCAACCTCCTGAACTGCTTTGCTTAACTCGTCCATCTTCTTCTTTATCTCTGTTATATCCTTTCCGGATAACGCCTCTTTTAGTGCCTTTACAGCCCCATCTATCTTCTCTTTCTGTTCTTTAGTAATTTTGTCTCCAAATTCTGAGAGGGTTTTTTCTGTTGCATATATCAAAGAATCAGCATTATTTCTAATCTCTATCTCCTCCTTTCTCCTTTTGTCTTCTTCTGCATGCTCTTCTGCTTCTTTCACCATTCTATCGATCTCCTCCTTAGAAAGTTTTGTGGAGGCGGTGATGGTTATTTTTTGCTCCTTTCCCGTCCCAAGATCTTTTGCAGAAACATTTAAAATTCCATTGGCATCTATATCAAATGTTACCTCTATCTGGGGAACCCCCCTGGGAGCTGGAGGAATTCCAACCAGGTTGAATTGTCCAAGGCTTGTATTGTCGGCAGCCATTGGTCTTTCCCCCTGGAGGACATTGATTGTAACAGCGGTTTGAAAATCAGCCGCAGTGGTGAATATCTGACTTTTCCTTGTGGGTATGGTAGTATTTCTTGGAATTAATTCCGTTCTTACACCACCAAGGGTTTCTATCCCAAGGGTTAGCGGGGTAACATCTAAGAGTACTATATCCTTCACCTCTCCGGCGAGGACACCCCCCTGGATTGCTGCGCCCATCGCAACACACTCCATTGGATCAATACCCCTCTCGACCTTTTTCCCTACAAAATCTTCTACAAATTTCTGAACTATGGGCATTCTTGTAGGACCTCCAACGAGGATGATCTTTGTTATATCTTCCGGCTTTGTTTTTGCATCCTTTAGGGCTCTTTCCATGGGATGCCTACACTTCTCCACGATTGGCATTACGAGATCCTCCAATTTTGCCCTGGTTAATTTCTTAGTCAAGTGCTTAGGTCCACTCTTGTCTGCAGTAATATATGGCAGATTTATCTCGGTCTCGAGTACCGAAGAGAGTTCGATCTTTGCTTTTTCTGCCGCCTCCCTCACCCTCTGGATAGCCATCTTATCCTGCCTTAAATCAATGCCCGATTCTTTTTTGAATTCATCAACGATCCAGTTTACAATAGCTTCATCCATATCGTTGCCGCCAAGATGGGTATCCCCGCTCGTGGAAACAACCTCAAAGACACCATCGCCAAACTCCATTATTGTCACATCTAAGGTTCCAGCGCCAAAGTCAAATACCATTATATTGTGTTCTTTTTCGGTCTTATCGATTCCATAAGCGAGAGAGGCAGCTGTAGGTTCATTTATGATTCTCACCACATCCAAGCCAGCGATAGTGCCAGCATCCTTTGTGGCTGTCCTCTGATTGTCATCAAAATAAGCTGGAACCGTGATCACCGCTTTCTTAATCTTTTCTCCCAGAAATGCCTCGGCATCGGTTTTGATCTTCTGAAGAATATATGCAGAAATCTGCTGAGGGGTGTATTCCTTTCCATAAATTTTGTATTTATAATTAGTACCCATCTTTCTCTTCACAGCAATTATGGTTCCTTCGGGATTTGAGACCGCCTGTCTTTTGGCGGGCTCACCTACAAGAATTTGACCATCCTTAGTAAATGCAACAACAGAAGGGAACATTTTACCCGCATAGGTTGCTCCTTCTGCCGAGGGTATGATGGTTGGCTTTCCCGCTATTATCACGGCTGCCTGTGAATTGCTCGTTCCAAGATCAATCCCGATAATTTTTTCCTTCTTTACCTTTTCTTCTGCCATTTTTCATTCACCTTTTAAATTTATTTTCCTTTAGAAACCTTAACCTTTGAGTGACGAATTACCTTTAGATTCAACATATACCCTTTCTGCAATTCTTCCAGGATGGTGCCTTCTGGTTCATCACTCTTTTCTCGCAGAAACGCCTCGTGATAGTAAGGATCAAACTTCTTTCCAATGGCTTCGATCCTTCTAAGACCCGCTTTTTCCAGGATCTGCATCAATTGCTTATAGATCATCTCAATTCCCCGAGCAGATTCTGGATCATTCTTTTCCAATTCGGGGAGGGCTCTTTCAAAATTATCGATCACTTCTAAGAGCTGGGTAATTAATTTCTCATTGGCATATTTCATGAATTCCTCCCTCTCCCTGTCCAGTTGCTTTCTGTAATTTTCAAAATCTGCCCTTTGTCGCAATGAATGTTTCCTGAGTTCTTCAATTTCTTTTTTTAAGCCTTCTACCTCTTTTTCCAGCTCCTTCTTGCTCTTCCCCCTCTTCCTATGCTTAGAATGCATATTAAATTAATTATGGGTTTGGATGTTTAAATT
>QMZG01000014.1 GCA_003663045.1 Candidatus Altarchaeales archaeon | reverse complement strand
GGTGGATTATAGATGTCCACACCAATAAACCTAGTCCACATACTCACATTAGCTAATAAAGCAGCTGCGAGAATTACGGGGATATTTGAGACATAGAAGAATTTTAATGGGTATCTGCCGCCAACTCCTCGGATGCCTCCATATGAAAGTGGGATTTCCAGGCGCATTGATTCTCCATAGACGACAATAAGGAATACAATAATTGTTGCAACCACCGGGAATAGCGAGAGCATAGTTTCGGTATTTACAATACCCTGATTTATTGCAAGATCAACAAAGTTTGGAATTATGCCAAGTTCATCAAATCTTGTGGGATCTATCCATTTTAAGATATTTAATGATCCGCTGATTATAGTGAGAGAGACACCACCGGCGATAAATAAACCTATACCCGAGCCAATACCCCACTTTGAAACGATCTCATCCATATACATCAGGAGTATGGAGCCAATGGCTATCTGGAATATTGCACCCATAACTATTGGATCCGAAAGGGACCAAATGATAGTTCCATCCGCAAGGATTTTTCTCCCTAGCTTAAAGCCAATTACTACTGCAGCGGCTTCAAATAATGCAATTATTATAGTAAGAATCTTCTGTGTTCCTTGAAACAGGGCCTTTCCTTCTGTTGTTGTAATGTCAATATCTATCATCTTAGAGCCCACTAATAACTGAAGAACAATGGAAGCAGTAACTATAGGACCAATACCCATGGAAATAATACTGCCCATGCTGCTGGCAAATATCATCTGAAATTGTTGATATGCAGGAGGAAGTTGCTCTGGTCCAACACCTACTGGATAGATATTACCCATCACAAAGAAAAGAGCCAAAACTACAGAGGTCCAGATCAATTTTTCTTTAAATGGGATATGCCTCTTGGGAAGCCTAACTTCGGGGATATACCTAATGAGTGGTCTGATGAATTCCAGATTCATTTTTTATAGCCCTTTTCGATTAGCTGAGATAATAGCTTGGTTATACTCCCAAAAGGGCTATCATTCCAAAATCCTCCATAGTTAAATTTGATGTTAGCCATGTTAGTGAATTTTATGGGAATTTTTTCTTTTGAGGTAACAAGAATTCTACTCTACCACCAGCATCCTCTACCTTTTTAATTGCTGATTTTGAGGATCTTTCCACGATTATCTCCATAGGCTTTGTTACATTCCCAGATCCAAGAAGTTTATCATAGCCTATTTCCTTTAGATTTATAATGTATTTCTTGTTCTTTAATTCTGCCATCCCCTTTTCAATCCATTGATCTAGGCTTTCATTTAATTTCCCAACATTTATTGTATTTTCATCTCTGACAACCTTTAAAGGTCTTTTGAATCCTTTCCTACCGAAGTATTCTGGCATATACTTGCTAACAAAAGACCACTTCTGTTTCTTGCTTCCCGCCATTCCTCTACCGCCTCTACTTCCAGCTCCTCTATGCTTCTGGGTTCCAAAACCACAGCTTCTACTACCCCTAGCCTTTTGAGTCTTCCGATCTTTATGAGCCATTATCACGATATATCATCCTCTCAATCAATTCATTAATCTTTTCACCCCTATAACCAAGTGCACCGCCTTTGGTATATGGTTTTTTAATGCCTCCTCTTTCGTAACCTTTCTTGGGCGGATTCAATCTGAATACCGGCTTCAAATTTGGTATGTCCCTCAATTCTGAATTAAATTTCATAAAGGAATCTGAAAATTCTTTTAATGATTTGTAATTGGTTTTTTCCTTAAGATACATATCGTCTAGATTTTTATTTCCCACTAACTCCCCCCTTTCCCTGAGTAGTTTTTTAAATGTCTCTCCATTTATTTCGCCCCAAGTGACATAGTCATTTACCTTGTTTATCATTCCCATGTACTGGGGTCTATCATCGATTACTACACAATGATTGGTCCTGGTTAGATTTAATAGCTTTAGGGTATCCTCTATACACTTTCTTACATGAACTTTGCCCCTTACCCTTATCATAGCAATTCTCTTTTTCCTCTTAGTTTTTGTTTTTTTCTTAGACATTTTATCGTATAAGAAAGTGTAGATGAATTCAATAGCAAAAATTTAAAAATTTTGCAATGTAAAAATTTTTCGGAAAGGGTTTGCTTTTTTAATCCTCCTCAATGGTCTTTAATCCCGAGGTTATACCCAATCTTTCAATATCCTCCTCCTTGATCTTCATCTTGTTTGTGTTAGCTAATGCATCTAATACAGCATGAGCAAAATTTATACTGCTTCTAGTATGGCCCTCGGTATGAACCCAGACATCACTTATTCCAGCTAAGGTTAGAACCTTTCTTGCTATTTCTCCGCTTACTAAGCCTGTACCTTTTGGTGCCGGAGATAACTCAACGGTAACACTTCCAGCCTTGCCCTTTACCCGAAAAGGGACAGAGTGTGGATCCTTACATCCACATTCCCAACTTCCACAACCCCTTTTTATCTCCTTGATATTCAGCTTGGCCCTTTCAATAGCCTTTCTTATCGTTGGTCCAGCTTCTTTGCCCTTTGCCACTCCTACCCCCACATAACCATTATTGTTTCCCACCGCCATTACCACCCTGAAGCGCATCCTCCTTCCAGAATCTGTAACCCTTTGCACTCTTCTCACATCTATGATCTCCTCACTTAGATCTGGGAGTAATTTATCTACAATTTCTACCTCCTTTATGGGCGCAGATAATTCTATGACCTCATGCATACTCCCTATCTCACCACTTCTGACCTTCTTTCCCAATTCGGTTCTTGGAACCCATAATGAAAAATCCCTTGTTGTCTCTTCTTTATCCATATCTTCCATATCTTCAATCCTTTTTCTTGGTCTCATTTCTGAGTTTGAAATGATTTCTCTATTTTATTCTTGACGTCCTCAAATGACCTTGTAATTTCCTTTGGGTCTACACCCGCTTTAATATACCCTGAAAATCTTTTCTCGTAATCTTTTTTATCTAGCATAGATGCATAATCAATAATATGTCCCCCGGCAATTCTTTTTTCATCTGGAAATACTCCATCACTTTTTGGTACTTGTAAGCCCGAGTCTATTGCTCCTTTCAATGCACTATAGATGCGGGATCCTTTTATGGGGGGATGAAGCCCCATGTCCAGTGTGGCCTCTTTATTTCCCTTTGAAATCCCCCTCTTAGCACAAAGAAATCCCGTAAGATATGCTGCCGGCAGATTACTTGTGGAGAATTTCCAATCATATTTCCTCAATTCATTGGAATCTGCCGATGCAATTATCCTGTCCCCCTTTTCATCATAATCTACAATCTGGGCAATGATCCTTTTGTTTGATTTTCTGATAACCAATCTTGACTTTCTGGATTTCAGTAGATTTAATCTCTTCTTATAATTTGTCTTCCCTTCCCTTTTCCTTCTGTATTGAACCACATAATCCGCTCCCTTAGCCATCTTTTTGTCCTTCTATTTCTTTTTCAGTATGCTCTCTCAAATGTCTTCTACTATGAAATAAATTCCCTTTGATCTGACGATAAAATTTTCTATACATGGATTCATCAATTTTCTTCTCATTCTTCATCTTTCTTAGTTCATCCCTCAATGCTCTAACCTTCTTCATCCACGCCTCTTTTTTTGGTGTTCTTGCACCCTTCTTCCCGCTTCTTCTCCCATAACCTTTCCTTCTACCCTTCTCTTTCTGAGCCAATCTCTCTTTAAATCTACCCCTGCTGATACCTACCTTTTCACGAGAAGCAATTGCACCATTGGCAATATAATACTTGATATCATCTCTTGTAATTGCCTTTGAAACATCCTCTATTCTCTCGGGATCTATCCACACCCTGTTAATTCCAACATTCAAGATCTCCGCAGCCAATCTTTTTTGTGTAGTTAAATTCATTCTATATTGTCGGAATTTGCCGACGATTCTTTGGAATTCATTTTGGAATTCATATCTCACCCTTTCTTGGATTCAGGATGGTGATCCTTAGTTTATTTGCAGACTTTATAATCTCATTTCTCTTTCTTCTTCCTATGGAGCTGGATATTATTGCAGCCTCCTTTTTTGGATTTAAATTTTTTAATTCATCTGTGTTATGAATTAAAACCGGATAATAGCCTAAAGGATTTATACCCCTCACAGATTCGGGATTTTTATATCCTATCCCTGGAAGTTTACCTTTACCCCTCTTCCCCTCATGCTTTTTGGAGTCAATACCCCGGGGTCTTCTCCATTTATCCTTCAATCTCTTCAACTTATACAATTCTTGTCTGATGAACCTTGGCTTCTTTTTTCTCTTAGCTATCAGTTCTTCTTCATCCTTTGATAATTTCTTTTCCTTAAAGAATTTTATCTTCTCTATACTCTTTTCTTTGGGCTCTTCTTTTGGTTCCTCTTTGGGTTTTTCTTTTGCTTCTTCCTTAGGCTTTTCTTCAACTTTTTTCTTCTTCTCTACTTTTGGTTTTTCTGGAGTAACTTTCTTTTTCACGGTTTTCTCTTTCGTAGTCTTTTTCTTCCCCTTTTCTATAGCTTTTTCACCCGCCTTTTTTTTCTCTTCGTCATCAACTTTCTTACTTTTCTTAGACCCTTCCCTTACTTTTTCTTTTACCTTCCTTACCTTTTTCTCTTCAGCCATTCTATTTTATCATGGACTTACCATCCTTTTCAACAATATAGATACCGTCCTGGAAAACCCTCAGGTCCCTACCCTTTATTCTTGTAGCTTGCTCTATATTGGCAGCTGTTTGAGAAACCTTTTCTTTATTGATCCCACTCAATATTACATCCTGTCCTTTTACTTCAACATCCACACCTTCTAATATTTTTGTCTTTCTGGGATACTTCTCTCCAAAAAAATTATCAATAATCATTGTATCCCCCTGAACCTTGACATTTATTGGAAAATGAGAATAAACGATTTTCATTCTATACATAACCCCATTGGAAACACCATGAATCATATTTTGAATATGCGCCTTAGTAGTTCCAAGCAATGCCCTTTTACTTCTCCTATCTGAAGAGCAGGTCAAAATGATCTCCTTTTCCCTCTTTGATATTTTTATATCGTTAAATGGAAATTCCCTACTCAATTCTCCCTTTTCACCCTTGACCTTAATTAAATTTCCTTCAATAACAACCTCTACACCTTCTGGAATCTTAATCTCCAACTCGTTACTTTTTTCCTTTACTCCTTCCTCCTTCTTTTTTTTAGCCATTTCAATTAGTAAATATAAGCCAATAATCTTCCACCGATCCCATTTTTTTTGGCCTCTTTGTGACTCATTACCCCCTTTGGGGTAGTAACTACCAGAGTGCCAAAGTCTCTAGCCGGAAGATACCTCTTTTCCCACTTCGGAAACTCATTGTGCTTTACAGAGAATCTGGGTTTTATAACACCACAGTCATTTATTTTCTTCACAAGTTTAACTTTTATCTGCCCACCCCTTTTGTCTTCCATCAACTCAAACTCACCTATATATCCCTCCTTTTGAAATATCTTCAATATGTCAATCAAAAGTTTGGATGTGGGTCTCACTATACACTGTGACTTACCTATTCTCTCATGATTCTTTATATTAACAATCGCATCATTTATTAGGTCGTGCATCATCTTCTATAGCCAATTGCCTTTTTCGATTAGATTAACTGTTAGTTTTGTTAATGAAATCATAGACTTAGATATTGGAAGAAGTTGGTATTAAATTAAAATTAAGTTAGAAATTTTATGGGGACACTACCTTATCTCTTAGGCTTTTCTTTTCTATGATGAACTAATTCATTCAGGGAGATGTCATTTACCTTGATTACCTTGTACCTTACACCAGAGAGATCACCCATAGACCTACCTTTTCTTCCACCAAGTCCTTCAATCAGAACCTCGTCATGTTCTTCAATAAATGTAATCGCTTTATCCCTGGGACAGAATGCCGTCAACTGTTTACCATTTTTTATCAACTGTACTCTGACGCATTTCCTTATACCCGAGTTAGGTTGTTTGGCTTCTAATCCAACCTTTTCCAAAACGATTGCTCTAGCTTGCGCTGCACCTTCCAAAGGATCGTGCTTCTGCTTCAGTTTCAGGACCCTTCTGACATAGTTATCCTTCTTCCATCGGAACTTATGACGAGAATCCTTCAGCTTTTTTCCCGCAAATTCTCCCCTTCCCATTTTGAAATAAAATTTAGTCTAATATGTTGTCTTTATCTTTATATCATCTATTGCGAAGTGCCTCTTAACTAATTTTTTGGCAATCTTTATCCTATTACCATTGTGACCAATAACCATCTTACGATCCCGTTTATTAATTTCTAATATAACAATCTTCTCATTATCTGTGTCATGGATTCTTATATGTTTTATCTTTATTGGCTGAAATAAATTTTTTACAAATTCATTTAAATCATCTGAAAATTCCGTTATCCAAATTCCTTTTCCAATGACTTTTTTAACCCGCTCGATATTAGAGCCATTTTTTCCAATAGCCAGTCCCATATCCCCCTTTTTAACAAGGAAGCCCATCACACCTTCTTCTTGAATACAATCCTTGATGGTCGCCCCAGTTAATGTTTCAAACAGGGTTATATACTTTATCTCATCTGGTTTTAGTCTTATCTTTCCCATTGCTATCCTTTGATTTCTTTTTTAAATTTGCAAGTATATTACTCTCACCCTCATCGATTATCCCCAGGGCAGAGACGGGAAATGGCTTACCACAAACTGAGCCCAGTTCCATACTATTGTCTTTGGTTATATGGTAATGAGTATTTGACAATTGAGAATAATAAATAATCCTCTCCCTGATATCATTAGGGCAGTTGTTGCTAATGAGTATCAATTTTAGATTACCAGTTAATAAATTAGAAATGACCTTCTTTGATCCTATACAGACCCTTCCAGTTTTTATTACACTGCCTATATCTTTTTTTATATCCTTCATTTTCTCTATTTAGACTTCTTAGATTTAGATCCCTTTTTTCTCTTTTTAGAAGCATCTAGATTAACTGCTAATTCAACAGTTCCAGTGCCAACAGGTATAGATTGTCCAATGATGATGTTTTCTGCTACACCATCTAACGTATCAACCTCTCCGTAGATGGCAGCATTCAATATATGCTTTTCGGTCTCTTCAAATGCTGCTCTTGCCAGGACAGATTCTTTTGCACCGCTTATCCCAGTTCTTCCTACTGCCTGAAGTTCACCCGTTATTGTCATTTGATCAGCTACTAACATTATATGTCTGATGTCCACATCGAGGTTCTGTTCTTTCAATACCTTCATTGCCTCTTCTACGATGGCATTTCTCGCAGCCTCTATACCCCGAGTTTCATAGATCTGATAGATATCATTAGTAGTTGTTCTACTCTGATCTACTCCAGGTGTATTAAGAACGGGTTTGAGATTAGAACCCTCGGTATAGATTACATATTCCTTATTAAATTCCCTTACAAATGTCCTTCTTATCCCCTTTACCCCAGAGAGTCTTTTCTTAGTTAATCTATTCATTAATTTTTTAAGATCATAAAGAGACTCCTTTGTTATAATGAAATTTCCTCGCTCACCTTTTTCTCCTGTAAGTTCCTCTAATATATCTTGTGCTTCCTTATCCTTAGTTTTAATTCTTAATTCCTTTTTATCTACATCAATATTAATCTTACATACATCATGAAGAAATTTTTCTTGTAATCTTTCTGCTATTTTTTCGGCCTCTTTCTTATCCTTTCTGAACTTTTCTTCCAAGAAGATGGTCATGATGGCATTCTTTGGAGTCCTCTTTGCATCAATAATTTCAATCAATCTTGGCAATCCTAAAGGAACAGAGAGTTCTGCAACTCCCGCATAGTGAAATGTTCGTAAGGTCATCTGCGTTCCGGGCTCTCCAATAGATTGTGCTGCTACTGTCCCCACTGCTTCCCCCGGAACTACCCTCGCCTTTTCATAATCTCCATTATTCAAATACTCTTTCTTCATGGGATCTATACCATCTTCCCCATATTTAAACTGTACGATTACTCCGCCGTCGCCTCTAACTGTACCATCTGGATAAACCTCTAAATCCTGTAGTGCGTTAATTAATCTTCTCTGCATGTATCCACTCCTTCCCGTTCTTATTGCTGTATCCACAAGGCTTTCCCTTCCACCCATGGAATGGAAGAAGTATTCTGTGGGGCTTAAACCTTGCTTGAAATTAGATCTAACAAATCCATTGGCTTCTGCACTAACATCACCCCTCTTGAAGTGCGATAATGTTCTATAGTGATACCCTCTCTTAATCCTCTGACCTCTTACTGCTTGTTGTCCTACTACACCAGCCATTTGTGTTAGATTAAGAAGACTCCCTCTCGCACCGGTCTTAGCCATAATAACGGCAGAATTTTCCCCAACAGATTTTTCTGCAACTCTACCTGCGTCGTTTCTCGCTTTTCCCAATTCCGCCATAATGTAATCCTCAAGAGATTCCTTCATGGATTTACCAGGGATTATATTGAGTTCTCCTTTTTCATAGGACGTTATTAGTTTATTCACATTAGCCTCCGCTTTTCTTAATATCGCATTAATCCTCTCATTAGCCTTTTTTGGCAGATCCAGTTCATCGATACCAATACTCATACCATATCTCATAAGTACTATAATAGAAAGTTTTGTGGATTTATCTATGTATTCTCTTGCTACATCTGATCCATACCTAATAAAGAGTTCACTCAATAATTTACCACTTAAACCTTCACTATCGATAACCCCTGAGATTAGTTTACCATTTTTTATAGAAACCTTACCCAATTTTCCCGTATAATTAATAGAAAAATCTTCGGGGAGTAACAAGGAGAAGATCTCCTTACCGGTAAATTTCTTCTTTTTCTCTGGCAACTTCACCAATCCCTTTGTAATCTGAAGTGCTTCCCCTCTACTAAAAACAGTGTCATCCTTTGTCAATAGATAGGCACCAGTGACGTGATCATGTCTCCCACCAATGATTGGTCTCCCAAATCTTGGAGAGATTATATTCTCTTGGACCTTCATCAGAACCTCTGCCTCTGCCATGGCCTCTTCTGATTGAGGGGCATGAAGGTTCATTTCATCCCCATCGAAGTCCGCATTATATGGAGCGCACACGGCAGTATTTAATCTAAAGGTATTATATGGGAGAACCCTGACATAATGACCCATCATGGATATCCTATGGAGGGATGGTTGTCTGTTAAATATAACAATGTCACCATCACAAAGATGTCTCTCTACAACATCACCTATTGCAAGGCTTTTAGAAATTTCTTTCTTATTTTCCTCCATGATCCTTTTTCTTCCAACCGATGTTATGACATTATGTGCCCCAGGATGTTTATCTGGGCCATTGAGAACAAGTTTCTTTAATCTCTTAATATTTCTTTCATTTACCTCTTCCGGTACCGTTAACTCCTTAGCAACTAAATAAGGAATCGCTACCTCATTTATGCTTATATTGGGATCAGGACCAACTACGGTTCTTGCAGAGAAGTTTACCCTTTTGCCAGAAAGGTTATTACGGAAGCGACCTTCTTTACCTTTCAGTCTCTGTGCAATGGTCTTCAAAGGCCTTCCAGATCTGTGTCTTGCGGGCGGTATCCCAGTTATTCCATTGTCAAAATATGTAGCAACATGATACTGAAGTAAATCCCAGAGATCCTCAATAATCAACTGAGGCGCTCCAGAGTTAATATTTTCTTCCAGCCTCTGATTAATTCTCAAGATATCAACTAATTTATGCGTTAGATCATCTTCACTTCTATCACTTGATTCCAGGGTAATTGATGGTCTTGCTGTTATTGGAAGTACTGGGATATTGGAAAGTATTGTCCATTCAGGTCTTATATTTAAACCAAGAACCTCCATATCCTCATCCGTTATCTTCTCAAACCTTTCTCTAATTTGAGTTACAAGGAGGGAGTTATCGCCCTCATAATAAGAATATGGCCTTACAAATTTTATCTTTATCTGCTTACTTTTACAATGAGGACATTCTCCCTGTGAATCAGAGATCCTACACGCCCTTTCCCAGATATCCCCTGGAGTGAGACCCCCTGCCTTATATTTTTCTATGTCTTCATCAGAGATCAAAAGCCTTCCACATTCTCTACAAGTAGCCTTTAATAATAGATAAATCTCTCTGGCATAACCAACATGAATCACTGGTCTTGTTAATTCAATATGACCAAAGTGTCCTTGACACTCACCAAGCCTGCCACCACAGGTTTTACAACGAATACCGGGATCTATGACACCCAATCTTGGATCCATCAGACCCCCTTCTATAGGATAGCCATCATCATCATATGTATTTGGTGTGTAAATCTTCGCAGCTGACAGCTTCTTTATCATCTTGGAAGAGAATAAACCAAATTCTATTCTATCGATCTTCTTTCTTACTATCATTTTTACAAACTTATACCTTATCACTCAGCCTTAATTTTGGATATATGCACATACCCATTAATTCATTCAAGAGTAATTTGAATGCGTATGCCATCTCAATATTATAGGTTGTTACATCGCCACAAATTGGACAATAGACAGTTCCACGTTCTATATCTCTAACAGCAACTAAACCACATTTTGAACAAACTGGAACTATGATCTTATCTGATTCATCTAAGAGTCTATCTTTTAACATCATGCAGGCTCCGTGAGCAATTAGACAATCCCTTTCCATTTCTCCAAATCTTAGGCCACCTTCCCTTGCCCTGCCCTCTGTTGGCTGCCTGGTTAACATCTGCACAGGACCACGACTTCTTGCATGAATCTTATTCACTACCATGTGATGTAACTTCTGATAGTAGATAACCCCTGTAAATATTTCTACCTCGAATCTTTTTCCAGTAGTTCCATCATACATAATTTCCTTTCCATTGTCCTTGAATCCATTTCTCCTTAATTCCTTCCTCAGGTATTCCTCGTTATCATTATCAAATGCTGTACCATTGGTAAATCTTCCATTTAATGAAGCGACCTTGCCACCAAGCATCTCCATTAGATGGCCAACAGTCATTCTAGAAGGAATAGCGTGTGGATTTATTATCAGATCGGGAACAATTCCATCCCTAGTGAACGGCATGTCTTCCTGTGGGACTATTAATCCTACTATACCCTTCTGTCCGTGTCTGGAAGCAAATTTATCTCCCAACTCGGGGATTCTCTGGCTTCTGACCCTTACCTTTGCCAGTTTGTTCTTTTCCAGGGTTTCGGTAAGAACTACCATGTCAACTGTTCCAGATTCCATATGTCTTACCGTAGTGGAATTTTCCCTCCTTCTTTCTTCAACTATACCATAAGGGCCAATCTCCTCCAAGAATCTTGGGGGGGATGTCTTTCCAACAAGAACCTCATCTGCATCCACATCCATACCGGGGAATATT
This sequence comes from Candidatus Altarchaeales archaeon, assembly GCA_003663045.1. GTDB lineage: Archaea > Altiarchaeota > Altiarchaeia > IMC4 > QMZM01 > QMZG01. The sequence continues at coordinate 2,781 of QMZG01000014.1, read as the reverse complement.
ATCCCATCTTCACCTAATTTAGAGTAAGTCTCAGGGGATTGATTTCCTTCAACATTCTCGCCAGGAATTTCAAATATATCGTGTTGTCCACTTGGATACCCTCTTTCTTCAGAGGTATATGTCCTATAGAAGGTAGATCTTCCTAAGCCCCTTTCAATGGAACTCTTATTCAGAATAATTGCATCCTCCATATTATAGCCCTCATAACTCATTATCGCTACTACAAAGTTTTGACCTGCGGGCCTTTTATCATAGTTCAAAATATCAGTGATATTGGTTTTTACCAGAGGAGTCTGTGGATAGTGAAGTACATTAGCCCTGCTATCAAATCTAGCATAATAATTTGAGGCATATAAACCAAGGGATTGTTTTGCCATGGCTGAAGCCATGGTCACCCTTGGGGCAGAATTATGCTCTGGATATGGAGCAAAGCTCGCGCTTATTCCTAGGATAAAAGAGGGGGAAATCTCAAGATGAGTATGATCCTTAGTTAATTCCTTTTCATTTATTGCAATATTGGCATTTTCTTCCTCTTCGGCATCGATATATTCAATAACTCCCTTATTAATTAAATCCATCCAGGTTATTTTACCTTCCTTCAGATACTTTATATGCTCATTTTTCAGTCTAGGTTTCTTATTCTCTACCACAATCAATGGTCTTAAAACCCTTCCCCTATCTGTGTAGATTTGAATTTCATTATTCTCTTCTCTATAACTTACAGATACACAGAAATCAATCTTGCCCATCCTTCTCAAATCCCTTAATCTCTTAACCAAGAGTTCGGGCTTCGTTCTTTTCCCTATCAATCTACCATTCAGATATACATCCGTTCCTTTAGCACCATCTTTTACACCAAACTCATGGAGATATTTCTCTATTTTAGTTTCATCCTTGTCAGTTGAAATATAAGCTCCAACAGCAAGATTTTTCACTAAGCCGCAGTTTTGTCCCTCGGGCGTTTCACTCGGACAGATTCTCCCCCATTGAGTTGCATGAATGTCTCTCGCTTCAAAGTGGGGATGACTTCTACTTAAGAGAGAGGAGATCCTCCTCCTATGTGCTATGGAGCTGAGATAGTTAGTTCTGTCAAGAACCTGGCTTACTCCAGACCTGCCTCCAGTCCAGTTTCCAGTAGCTAAAGCATAGCATATACTCTCAGTGAGATTATTACTCCTAACGGCAGTTCTTATATTGACCTGCCTATGACGAGCATTTTGTTTCTCAAGCTGATACTTAATGTCACGAGCAATTTTATTAAAGCTTACTCTGAATAGTTCTTGCATTAAATCCCCGGCCAACCTCAATCTTTTGTTAGAATAATGATCTTTGTCATCGGGCTCTCTCATTCCCGAAGCCAGCTCAAGAACCTTTTTTGCCATAATCCCTAGGTATATGCCCTTGTTCTTTCTATCCTTTTCGGTATTTCCAATATGTGGTAATAAAAAGTTGTCGATTACCTGATTTGCTCTTGTCGCTTGATATTGTTTAGCATGGCCCGCACCTGCCCTTTTCCCCAAATATTCAAAGGCTTCTTTTTGTGATAAATTCTTTAGTTCAAGATTTAAAAGGACCTCTAATTTTAGATTCTTATCATCAAATAGGGCCAGAATTTCTTCATTACTCAAGCCGAGAGCTTTCATTAGAATAGTCAATGGAATCCTGTTGGGAATTCCGGGAAATGTAACAAACAATGTACCTGAAGCGCTCTCCCTTCTTTCTACAGTAACCCTTGATCTAAAACCCTGTCTGACAGAGAATACCTTGGCAATGATGACATCCTTTCCAGCAACATTTTCAAAATTTGTTATAATCCTATTCGGAGATAAATCCTCCACAATAATTAGAGATCTTTCGGTACCATTTATTATAAAATAACCACCGGGATCATTAGGGTCTTCACCATGTTCTATAAGTTCTTCATCACTCATCCCATTAAGAAGACAGATATTTGAGCGTAACATAACTGGAAGGTGACCTATCTCCACCTCCACCGGAGAACCGTTTTCAATAAATTCCAGGAGTATTGGAGCAGAATAAGTCAGATTTCTAAGCCTGCATTCAAATGGAAATCTACTCTCGGGGCCCTGACCAGATTCATTAACTACTGGTTTTCCGACCCTGATATTCCCTAACTCCAGTTCGTAGCCCTCTACATCTACAGTCATTGGTTCCCTTTCATCAATTACCTCTTGGAGGCCTTTTTCAATTAACCAATTGAAGGAATCTATTTGGAATTTGATCAAATCCTCATTATTTATGAAATCCTCCACATACATCCTCTTTTTAATTTTTCAATTATTCTCAATTAATCAATTGGCAATCAATCATCAATCACTACCCTATAATAGAATGATTCCCCAGCAGTGGGGCTTTTTCTTGTTATCTTTATGATATCCCCAACCTCAGCCTTCATACCCTTTAAGGCTGGATCACTTCTTTTGATCTTTGGCAACTCATCTGGAGTTACCTTATAAAATTCTAACACCTTCTCAGCTTCTTCTGCCTTCAGAATTTCATGTTTTGGGACTTGTATGTTCTCCAAATTCATGACCTCAGAAAAAGTAATAAATTACAACTTAAGATTTGATATTTAAAAATTAGAATTTCCCAACCTGCAGACAGGTTGATCACAGCCTTTAAGAAAGGCTGGCGAAAGTATGGGGTATTTTCAATACCCCTTATTGAATTCCATCCATATCAACCTGCAGACAGGTTGATCACAGCCTTTAAGAAAGGCTGGCGAAAGTATGGGGTATTTTCAATACCCCTTATTGAATT
>QMZG01000013.1 GCA_003663045.1 Candidatus Altarchaeales archaeon | reverse complement strand
TGCACCGTTCTGGTGGATAGCGACATTCATTGGAGCACCAATCTTTGCTAATGGATTCTGGTTTGGGGTTCCAGCACAGTGGGTCTGGCTGTTCGTATGGTGGGTTCTCGGAGTGTTCATGATGTGGGCTATGGCGTGGAAGGCAGAGATGTCTACAATGCCAAAGAAGGATATAGTCCCGATAACTGAAGAGGCTGCGAGGACGATAACAGAGCATTAAACCAGGTAAGGGTCAGATTTTGAATAAATTAATCTGGCCCTTTTTTTATATTTTAAGGATATAAGATATGCTCCCACCAATCTACTATCTAAAGAAGCTCGAACCATTTTCCTTTCTTACCGAGCATGAGTTAGATGAGATTGTAAGGGGTCTCGAATCCGAGATATATGAAAAAGGCTCTATAATATTTAAAAAAGGCGGAAGTCCTCTTAGATACCTCTACCTTCTGAAATGTGGCAAAGTTTCACTGAGTGATACTCACGAAGAGACTATGGGTGATGGTGAATTATTCGGCGTTGCCTCTGTACTTTCGGGAAATCCACCGGGATTTACGGCAATTGCTGAGGAGGAGAGCGTTTGCTATCTAATAAAGAGGGAGAATTTTTTGAATGTTTTTAATTCAAATCCCAACTTTTCTGATTTCTTTGAAAAAATTCTGTCGAGAAGATTGACATCCCTCCTGAGATTATCAAAGATCTCTCACGGATGTGAGGAATTGTATGCGGCTTCTGTTATAGACCTTATAGCAAAAGAGCCGGTTGTTTGCTCTTTAAAAACGAAGATAAGAGATGCCACAATAATGATGAACGAAGAGAATGTTGGGTCAATAATCATAGTTGATGAGGGCAAGCCATTGGGTATATTCACACAAAAGGATTTGATAAGGGTGATTGCAGAGGGAATATCACGAGAGGAGGATATAGGTAAGTACATGTCTTCCCCGGTTATAGAAATAGATGAGAACGGTACAGTTATGGAAGCCTACCTTCTCATGGTCTCCAGGGGAATAAACCATTTGGTAGTGCTGAGTAATGGTAGGATAAAAGGGGTTATATCGAATAGAGACATTCTTTTAAGGTTGGAATCCTTTTCATCTCTTCTATCGCTATCGAGGAAGACAATAACCCTAAAACAAAAAGAGTTAAAGGATGTTGTTTCTCAAATTTTGGATTTCATAGAGGATATGTGCGTGAAGATAAACTTTTCGGACATATCCAGAATAGCGAGCGGAATGTATGATCTGATAATAAAGAAAATCTTGATGGAAAAAGAAGAAGAGTTTAAAATTTCGGGAGGGTACTGCTGGATACAGACAGGGGGCTCGGGAAGGATGGATACTGTCCTTCCAGAGGTAATGAGCGTTATTATCCTCAAGAAAGAAAATAAAAAGATTTACGAGTTTATTGATGAAGTGAGCAATGCTCTCAGAGAAATTGGATTTGAAATTGAGGTAAAAAACTGTTATACCCTTGAGGGATTCAGAAAATTTAGAATACTGGGGAAGAGACTGGAACTGTATGATAGCAGGTTTCTTTATGGGGATAAAGAGCTATATCTGGAATTTAATAAGATACTTAAGGGTAAGATTAATAGAGCTATAAAATTCTCAGCAATTCGATGCTTAAAAGAAAGTGATGAGAAATCGATAGTTCATGGAATAAGGGCATTATCTCTTGAGGCTGGAGCATTTGATATAAAAAATACCGAGGGGAGATGTAGATTCATAGGAAAATCGACTCCAACTGGAAGAGAGATCATCGAGGCGTATAATGTAATAATGGATATAGACCTGAGGAAAAAATTTGCACACAAACCAAAGAGAATTGACGAAATCTTGCTGAAAGAATCCAAGAAAATTGTATCGGAATTCAAAAAATTTATAAAACAGAGATATGCTGTCTAAAACAAAATTTAGCGTTCTGGACCTCGAGACTACTGGGCTGGATACGAAAAGGGATGAAATAGTTTCCATAGCGATAATTCCGATGATTGGAACTAAGATCTTGGTGGGGAGATACTACTACAGTTTTCTGAAACCCAAGAAGATCAATGCAAAATCTATAAAGATTCATGGAATTGATATCAAAATCCTGAAAAACGCCAGGTCCTTTGTAGAAATCTCAGACGAGATAAATGAGATTTTAAAGGATACTGTCGTTGTGGGTTGCGACACGGGCTTTGATGTTGAGATTCTGAGGTATGAATTTTCGAGAATTAATAAAAAGGTGGAATTAGAATGGATAGACATAATCCAGATCGAGAAATGGCTATCCGAGAGGAGCGGTGTGAGAAGAGATTTCACAACCTTGGAGCAATTGGTGAAAAAGTATAAATTAGAGGATATCTACAGACACTCCGCATTAGCAGATGCATATCAAGCAGCCCAGATATTTCAGTTCCAGCTTAAAAAACTTTTAAGACTGAGGGTTAGGGAAAAAGAGTTATTGGATATTGGAAAAAGAAGACAGGAAGTTGTGCCATTAAGTATTGGTTGATGTTCATCGTTTCCTATTCAGGTTTTCTAAAAAATCCTTCAGCAAGAGAGCTGTTAATGCAACCTTATCTAATCGGCAGACCGTTCTGTACATCTTAGTACCATCCTTAATCCACACAACACCATCAAGTATAGCAATCCTGATGGCTTTGCCTTTCCTTCCCCTTAGCAATCTCAATGCATCTTCAAATTGTGCGTTTTGGTGTCCACCATAATCAGTAAGAAATTTTGCTTCCCCGATTACATAATTTTTTCCTGCTTTAGCAAGAAAGTCTGGCCCCTTTTCCAGACCACAACCAAGTTTTCTGTTTGCATAATCCTTCAATTGTGCATCGCCTCCTTTGAGAAGAGATATTCCATTAAACGTTTCAAATTCAGACTCTGGTAAGATAGGATAATGAAGCTTTGGTAGCCATCTCTTAAAGAGCGTACCAATTTGTCTGTTGAACTCTTTTGGCTCTTCAATAGATTTTATCATTGCTTTAAATCCCATAGAACGTATCCTTTCAGCTATTCTATTAACTGTTACGGGATTGTACTCAAGAAAAATTCTTTCTTTCGTAAAAACGCAACATATGGATCCTTAACAGGGAACTTCGGTAGTTTTAACAAGGTTTTGATTAGCTCTAAATTATCACCTGTTTTATAAATCTTCCTCAAGTCTTTTTTAACTTCAGCAGAAATTTCCCTTTCTGCCTCTTGTAGAACGGGATAAACTTCATGAAGTTTATCTAGATATCCTTTTCCATTAGCGATTTCAATACTTTTTTGTACCCATTCATTCATTTGACTCACCACCTTCTATTTCATAAATCGTAAAAGCTGAATGATTTTTTATTGATAACAGTCTTTTTTGTGAGGTATCCACAGCAATTTTAGAATTATCGATTCCAATCCATCGCCTTCCTGATTCCTCTGCTGCAACTAATGTTGTTCCGGATCCTGCGAAACAATCTAAAACTAGATCTTTAGGGTTAGAGGAAGCCTCTACAATCATTTTGAGCATATCAAGATTTTTTTCAGTTGGATATGATGGGTAACATGGATCTTTAAATTCCCAAACATCCTGTCGCTTCTTACCTTTTTTCATTACTTCATCCGCATAAATTTTTTTGCGAGGATTTCCTGTAGATGACCATTCAATCAATCCTTGCTCATCTAATCTATTCAATTCATCTGGGGAGTATCTCCAATGTCTTCCTTTTGGAGGATTAAGCCCCCTCCAAGGCTGGCCAGTTGGACCATTACGGGTTTCTCCGGGTGCATGAAGTGGTGTTGTGGTATATCTCCTACCTTCATTATCCAACTTGGGAAACATTCTTTGTATATCCTCTTCAGTCACTTTCTCTCTGGGATCATTCCATACGTAATTGTCGGTCTTTGAGTAGAACAAAATCATGTCTCTGATATTACCATAACCTTTCCTCTCAAAATTTTTTGGATTGCATTTTATCCTAGCAATATCGTTAATAAATCGATCTTGCCCAAAAATTTCATCCATCAAAACCTTAACATAATGCCCCATCTTCCAGTCGATATGGACATATATCGAACCATCATCTGCTAATATATCTCTTAGTAAAATCAATCTTTTTCTCAAGAATTCAATATACTCTGTCCCAACAAGTTTGTCCTCGTAAGCTTTTTCATCTTCGGGACTCCAACTTACTGTTGATGTTCGTAATTTTCCACTTTTGAATTCACTATTAGTAGCAAAGGGTGGGTCTATATATACCAGTCTAACTTGCCCTGCCACCTTTGGTTCTTTCAATAAAGTCTTTAACGCTATGAGATTATCTCCTAAGATGAGCATGTTTTTCCAATCATCAAATAGTCTATTCTGGCCAAGACTTTTAACCTCTCTGAGAGTAGCGGTAGGTATGCTCGTGAGAATATCCCCCTTGCTATCTTTACCATTGTAATGTAAGCTTATATGATTGTTAGTCATTTTTTATGACTTAAGTATATCAAATATGGTATTACCCATATATAATCTTAGATCATAATACTATCAGATTAAAGTCTAAAAATGGTATTAATCTCAAAATCCGACGCCAAGGAATTGATAAAGGAATTATTTTCCAGAGCAGATCCATCGCAGCATAAATTCAAATCGGATTTTTTGAGACATTCTGAAGCTACATACGGGATAGCAAAGGAAACCGCAATTGAGATAATTAACAACAATCCCGAGCTAAAGATAGACCCAGGTGAGGTTGCTATTGCCGGGTATCTCCACGACATCGGTCGGTTATTGAGCGTAAATCAAAGCCTTCATGAAATCAGAGGTGCTTTATATCTAAAAAAGAAAGGCTTTGAAATGTTGTCGAGGATGATAATATCTCACTTTATCGTTTATGAAGAATTTTTAGATGAAAATTATCCGGGGAGAGAGGAATTTTCTAACATAAATGCTTCACTTCTCTTACCCAAAAGTATCGAACAACAGATTATCGTTTACTCCGATCTGTCTAACCTGGAGGGAAGAAAGATAAATTTCAGAGAGCGATTAAAGTATATAGAAAATAGACAGAAAAATAATCCTCAATTTCTACGCCCATTTGAGAGAGGGAAACCGAGGATTATTAAAGTATGTACAGAAATTGAGGAACTTGTTAAACAAACCCCGAGGTCAACCACCTGAGCTTCTCCCTCATCGGCCCCTGAAATTCTGATATTGTTTTTAGAGAATCCTTGAGGAATTTTGCCTTTATCTTGGGAATATCCTTCAGATTCAACCTGTTTACATCCCTCTCCTTCTTCTTTATGTTCTCTATTTGAGTCAGGAAATGCATAGTCTTGAGGAAGTTATAGGCAACCTTTAGATTTGATGCCAAATCATTGCTTATATCCCCTTTTGTGCAGAGTTCACCTATCCTGTCAATTGTGTTTGTATTCTTTATATCAAATTTAAGGCTTAAGATCCTGATCGGTGCAATCAGGGGTAAAAGACCCTGATTCTTTATATCCATCTCTTTCGGTTTAGAGGGAACCGAAAACCCCAAGGATACATCGAGGAGATTTGCAAATACTCTCTCGTTTCTGCACAGAGTGAATAATCTTTCCCTGAGTTTATCAAAGAGTTCTTTCTCACCGTAAACATGCCTCATATCCCCAAAAATAGAAAGATTTAACAAATCCTTTGCCTCAAGAGAAAATGCCCAGTGTTCCATCTTCTCTGACCAATCTTCCAATGACATAACCCAAGTATTATTTCCAACAGTATACCCCTCCGGACAATCAGAAAAGCCAATTTTTAATAAAGAGCTGTGAATTGATTTTCCTAATTCAAGGAAGTAATCCCTCTCCTGTTTTTTCTCAAATATCATGGCATTGTCCTGATCCGTCCTTAATAACTGCTCCATTCTCCCCTCACTCCCCATGACGAAGAATGAAAATTTGCATTTAGGTTTTCCAAGATTCGCAATACAGATTCTTATCACAGAGATTAGAATTTCATCATTTATCATTGAGATCATCTTTCCAATATATCCCGGATCAATACTCTCCCTGTCAAACTCCCTTGGAAGTATTTCCAGGACATATCTCTGAAATCTTTGATAGGATTTCTTTATTTCATCAATACTCTTTGCTTTAGAGAATTCCTTTAGAAAATATAAAGGACTCTTTGACAAGAAAAATACCATATCCTTAATTGTTAGAACTCCAATTATCTTTCCATTATCCTCAACCGGTAGATGCTTTATCTTGTTTTTAAAGAATTCTATTCCTGCCTCCTCCACCCCCCTATTTTTTTCTATCTTTATAATATTCTCATTCGCTATCGAACTTGCTTTTGATGATGTATCCATTCCCTGAGCTATCGCCCGTTTCATATCACCCTCCGTTATAATACCTTTTACCTCTTCATCACCCAGAAGAACATAAGTACTTCCGCTTTCGCACATGAGCTTTGCAACATCTTTAATCGTTGCTGACAGTTCAGCCTTTACTATCCTTTTCTTAATTATGTCCTCAACACTAACGTTCTCCATTTCTGGGGGAATTCCCTGAGTAGTTGTATATGATTCTCGTCGAAGCCAATCTCATGGATCATGGAGGATACTCTCCCCACTTTCGACTTCCCGAAATTAAGGGTAGCACTATCCTGCTCTCCTCCAGACCAAAAGGACAGTGCTACACTTATTAAGAGTTGTAGTTCTTCTCCAACTTTAGGATAAAGTAAGGGATAAAACTTCAGGAAATTATTTGATTTCAGAGGCTATAAATTATCTGAGGTAGTAGAAGATATGTATGGCATAGTAACAACCTATCTAAATACCTCAATCGCCTCCTCTTCCATGAAGTGAAGCTTTCCAGGAATAATCAGAATATGTGGCGGTTTTCCAAAATCCTCATTCAGGAGTTCCTTTGCCTTTCCCACCTTTATCTTGGTGTCATTGCCCAGCCTTGCAATTCCCATGCATAGAGAATCTTCATTGAAAATTTTCTCCTTTTTCATTTCTTCCATTTTTAAAAGTAAATCGATCCCCTCGTTCACGGTCATAAATCTTTCTTTCTCAGATCTCACATCCAAGAGCAGTAGTGTATGAAGTCCGGCCTTTAGATTTTCTTTCAGAACATCATAAGGGGTGGTTGGAAAATAGCCCTTTTCTGGAAACGCCAGTGTGGAGGTTCTTCCAAATTTATAGATCTGAAGCCCTGTTTCCCCAATTGCTGAATAGACAGATGAAGCGTGAATTATCTTGTACCCAATTCCAAGTTTTTTCGCTCTTAGAATTAGATCAATATGTGTAGTGGCAACCATGGGATCTCCAGAAACTAGTAATGCCACCTTCTTTTTCAAAGAATTCTTGAGAACATTCTCTTCCGGATTCTCCTCTATATCGGATCTCCTCAGAATCTTTATCTTCTTTTTGACCAATGACTCCAGATTCTTTAAATCCCCACTAAAGACATTGGTGTAGAATTCTGCATATAATTCATCACAATTCCTCAGGGTTTCTAAACCCTTCAGTGAAATATCCTTTTCGTCATAGATACCTAGACCTATAAGGTAAAGCATTTTGAAAAAAAATAAATATGAAATATGAACAGAGAAATTCAAGAGGAATAAAGAAATAAAAAAGAAAAATAATAACGTCTCCGAGGAGACGTTATCTTCTACAGTAGTACTTATGCATGGACGTTTGTCTTTAACCAGTTGATCAATGCATTTCCTGCAGCTACTGTGTCATCTGCTGTCCAACCGGCAACCATTACCATGTTGCCCACCTTCTTCACTACGTACTTGTCTGGTGCTGCACTTATCTCGTCCTTGCTTATGGTACACATTCCATTGACCGCTGGTCCACCAACAATAATAAGATTCTTACTGGTGTCTGCTGCTACCTCTGGAACTACCATATTGCCTACTATCGGTCTTACATCAACTGTAGTCACTGGCTCTGCAGTACCCTCACCTGCTGTTACCTCAAACTTAGATACGGTAAAGGTACAACAACCTGCCGTTATCTCCTTGCCTTCATCCGCCTTGGTTATAACAGATTCAGCTGTAGTCTCTTCCTCCACGGTTCCAATAAAGTAGGTGGAATCTACCTCATCCTGCGGATGACACAATTCAACAGCATCAACCCTGTTGTCCGAACCCCAGTCAATGGTGAACTCATCACCTCCGTCTGGTACCACGAGCATGGTGTCTAAATCCTCACCCATCTCTATTATCTCCATACCATTGACCAAACCAGGATTCCACAGAGCAACATTTGTGTCATACTCATACCTGACATTCTCATTGTAGTCTCTATCGGTCATGTCTACAACGACTTCACCATCTTCCACTTCGAATATCACCAGGGTGTCGTCTATATCACCATCGCCATTTAAATCAACACCATTTTCATTCTTTACGTAAAACTCTAGGTCATAATCATCCGTCTCGAAGTCGTCAAAGTGTCCCACCATATCTGCATTTACACTCAACTCTAGGTCATTCGTAAAGACTATGGTGTTACCCCCATCGTCAAAGAATATATCAATGCCAAATGTGTTAGCTGGATCATCTGCTGCCAGATAGAACAGGTCGTATGCATCCAGTTTTACTTCATCATCGTTCCCAAAGTCGTGTGGTAAATTAGCTCCAGTTTCTTTATCATCTATGGCGTCTGTCAGTGCTAATGTCCTTACAATCACCTTGCCCGCTTCGGTTTCACTTCTACCGTCATAGGCTAATGCAATGTCTGCACAATTCTGACCTGTAGCTGTTAAGCTCTCTGGGTCTCCCTCATCTTCTGGATCACAGAATCTGACAAGGGTTAGCTTTAATTTACTCCCTCTTATCACCGGGTCTAAGGTTACTTTCACCTCATCATCTGTTTCCCCTGTGTCATGATCCTTTTTTTCATACTTTTCATACATCCAGATCTTGCCATTTGCGAAGAACAGATCATTCTTGCTGAATGGTCCCTCGTCCAGTCTTACATTATCGTATCTGTTATTATCCTCACCTGTAAGGCTCATCACTAACTGGTATTTGGCACCTCCTTTATCTAGCACAATGTTACCCTCTCCATCACCAGAGCAGGGACTTTCTCTGAAATCGTTGGTCATAAAGCCCTTGAAGGTCAACCTGAAGTTGTTCGGGAATAACAAAGATTCATCTTTTTCCAATGCTTCGTCTCCATCCAATGTTTTCTCGTAGACTATCTCTATCTTCTCCAGAACCTTATCATCTTCATCCACATTATCATATTCAGATATCTCGCAATCGGGGAGATAATCACTTGCATCTGGGTTACAAGAGCCTACGAATTCATCAAAATGTACCTCCCAGTCTTTTTTCACTTCTCCTCCTATCTCTAGGTCTTCGCCATCCTCTAAGACTACCTGAGTGCTCAGATCATAGACGATTATAGACGCACTCTGCAATGCGGCTGCCTCTTCGGCATAAACACCTGCTATCTCTAAGTCATCTATAACACCATTGGCCATTCTGGATATCTGTACTTGAACCACTGTTCCATCTGGTTTTTCTACATCCAAGAGGATACCGGCTACTGTATATTCTGCAGCATATATCAGATGGTCAATCTTAAACTTGTAGCCATTATACTCTGCAGTAAATCCTTCACTGGTTACACCATCAAGAACCTTGCCCTTACAAAGGTATATCTTACTGGTCCCCTCTATATCCTTAACATAATACTCCTCACCGAAGAGTATTATTTTACCCCTGTATTCGAAGTCTACTGTCTCATCACCATCACTCAATTTTTCCATGGGGATATAGCCCGTTTTTACGGTATACTTAATAGCATCTTTATCTATAGCCATCTTAACGCTCTCTGAGTCATCATCGTCCACACCGGTTTCATAGTAGTGTATCTTGTCGTTATCAATGGTTATGATTTCTTTCATATCGTGGGTTGGGTTTTCCAAGCCCTCCATACAAAGGTTCTCACAGAATAGGCAGTGTACATTACCGTATGTGCCTGTCATCAGAAGTCCTGCCTCAACCCTCGTTTGTTTGTCACATTCCAGTGTATAGGATGTGAAATCCCCCTTCTCATAATTCTTTTCTCCACCATCAAAGTAGAAACCCTCATCTTCATCGTAGAACTCTGTTGCAGCCTCTTCTATCTCTGTATCCTGCTGGTAATCCCCTATCGCTCCTCTTGCAGCGGTTGTTATCACAACCTGCCCTTCGGGCACATATGTTGGACCCGTCGGGGTTACCGTTTTGGTCATATATGCAAGATTCCCCACGGTAGCAGCTATGTTTCCTGCAGCAACTGCGTCTGTAGCCATTCCCTTTTCTCCAACCACTATCTGCACAATTGGGTTGAAGTTTGCATCATAGAAGAAGCCCTTCGTAAGCCCCGTACTATCCAATCCAGCAATTACCGGGGCCGAAAGAGCCGCCCCCAACATCGCGGTTCCAGCTACAATGGAACCAATCTTTTTTATATCCATACTTTTCATTTTGTCTTTTTTTATTTACCTCCTCTTATTTTTTTTATTTTAAATTATTTTATATTTTAGGATAAACTACTATTTATAACTTGGGATGGACGGAGAGCGAACAATTAGAAATAAACGTTCCTAAGGTCTTTATTTTTGATAAGAACGTTCTTACAGCCGTTTTTTTGGAAAAGAAAGCGCTGGCGGAAAGAAATGGAATTTACTTCGCAAGTTCAATATATGTTAAATTCATGGTGGGTAATGGTGGGTTGCTTCGCAACCCACCGTTTCGCCAGCCTTTCTTAGGGCTGTTTCACTCAAAAACCCAATCTTTAAGCCTTATCCAGTTAGTTCTACCTTCTTTCTTCCTTTCTATTATATTACGCTTCTCTAATCTTCTCATTGTATCAGAAAGGGATGATTTGGGTATCCCAGTACTTTTATAGATATAGGCCTGGGTTATTTCCCCCTCGGATTCTTCTAACATTTTAACGATCTTCTTTTCATTCTCATCCAGCATGTTTATGATAGATGTCTTAATCCTTGTGGATCCTTCCTTCTTTGGTTCCCCTTTAATCTTTTCCCCAACAATCTCTTCTTTCTTGGATTTTTTTCTCTGGAAAATGAAGAGCAGGGCTATAATTATAAAGATGAGAATTATAGCCAGACCAATTATGGATTTATCCATATCGAAAACTTGTGCAGGCAATGTAGTGGTAGTGGTGGTAGTAGTCGATCTGGGGATAATGGGGCCTGGCACCCCAATTTTATAATCAAACCCGAAATGGAAATCCTTGATCTGGGGATAAACCCATAGTTCAGAGTCACTAACGGGGGTCCAATAAAGATCCCTGGGCTCCATTGAGATTATCCTTGTATCACTTGGAAACTCTATCTTTATAATTGTATGCCTGGGTGTAGCAGTAGTTGAGAATTCTATATTCCATATATCACCAGATTTTGCCGTAAGTTGTTGTGTATTATATCTTATGATAACCCTCTCCCCCATCTTTTCATTAGATTTTTCTAAAAAGAAGGTTATCAGTTGTTTATCATCCTTCTGTGTGGATTCGTATGATATTTCATTTCCCTTAGAATCAGAAACTATAAGTCCTTGAACGTTCACTGGGATTAGTATTGCTATCCTGTCACCCCTCTGAACAATTAATTCCTCACTAACGGAGACTAAACCGCTCTGGTCGATTGTCATATTAACAGAATCAATCTGGATTATTCCAGATTCCAGGCCAGAAATCTGGGTTATATTCTCCTCACTCGTTACCGTAATTGAGAATAATAGCAGCAAAAACGATATTGATAAAATCTTGAGGTTCATCTTTATGTGTCTTTGTTTTATGTATATAATTTGAATTTTGATATAAATACCCATTATACATTATCTACCTATTATTGACATTAGCTCCTTTGAGCATTTCCTCATATATAGCCATTCTTTCCTCATCCTTTAGGAGCGATAAAATCTTAGAAGAGAATGTCTGGCTTAATTCACTTACATCCGCGAGGATGGATTGCATCTCATCAAGGTTTAGTTTTACAGAATCCGGCTCTATAATCTCCATGGCAGAGGGACCATATCGCATTACCACGTTTACGAACCATCTGAAGTCCCTGAGAAGGAGCTTTACCTCAACGACTCCCGAGAAGAATTCACCCTCTTTATCCTTTTCAAGTTCATAAAATTTCACATTAAGTAGCTTGACGGGGTCTTCATTTGCCAGAGAATCAAAGATTGTCCGTTCCAAAGCCTTTTGACATGCGTCCTTGTCATTCCCCTGAACCTCAATGAAGATCCTTGCGAGTATTGAGCCCTCCCTCAGATACCTCTCTACGTCAAGATCCTCATTAAAGTTTTTTTCCAGAATAGGTTTCTCTGACATTTTGAGATTTATCTATGGAATTTCATTGTTAAATATATCATAAATGGTCCTGTAAATGTCGCCAAAAATGAATCTACTCTCTGAGATAACCCTGAGGTGGTATGATGATAGCAGCTTGATGCTGGAGGATAGAAGGGAACTGGTAGAGCTTTTTTTGGATTCACTCGGTGTAAGCAGGGATGTGGCTTCAGATGTATTTGAGGTCCTGCTTTTAGCAAAGGCAAAGAATATCTCTCTGACATCGAATCAGATAAAGAAGGAGATTATAGATCTCAGAAATAAAAGAAATCGAGATCCAGATGAGGGACTCTCTCTGAGGAATATACAACTCTGGTTGAGATTCTTCCGCATGCTGGGAATGGTAGAAAAAATAGGGGGTAGATACCTCTTTAGGGGAAATAAAAAACCAAGTTCCGTGTTTAGAGAAAATGTAAAACCAGAGGTTATCGATAAGAGTTCAGAATATCTGTGCAGAATTCTTGAAGAATTGGAGGATCGATATGGGATTGGTTGAGAGGAGATTGAGAGGAATAAGATGATGTGTTCTCGTTGTAACAAAAAGGCTGTTATTGAATTAAAATACTCGGGTGAATTTCTGTGCAAATCCTGTTTCTTGGAATTATTTGAAAAAAGAGTAAGAAGAACCATCAGGGTAAATAAACTGCTCAAGAATACCGACAAGACCGCGGTCGCACTTTCTGGAGGCAAGGACTCTGCAGTAGTTCTTTACATACTAAATGAACTTTCTAAGAAGGCTCCAAGATCCGAGTTAATTGCCATAACTATCGATCAGGGAATTGAAAGACTCCAGAAAAGTGGCTTAAATGCCGCCAAGTCTCTGTGCAAGAAACTGGGGGTTGAACATTATATATATTCCTTTTGGGAGGAATTTGGAACAACACTTGATGAGATTGTAGAGGGATCCAAGAAGCTTGAAAATCCTGCTCCAGCATGCAGTTACTGTGGTGTTCTCAGGAGAAAATTGCTGAATGAAAAAGCCAGAGAGTTGGGGGTTACAAAGATTGCCACAGGACACAACCTTGACGATGAAATACAGACTGCAATGATGAATTTCATTCGCGGCGATCTGGACAGGATAGCGAGGATGGGTCCTTTGGTTGGTGTAATAAAGGATAAGAATTTTATCCCCAGAATAAAGCCATTGAGGGAATGTCCCGAAAATGAGGTGGAACTCTATGCACGGTTAAGAGAACTAAAATTTCAATCTGTAAGATGTCCCTATTCGGAGGATGCCTTCAGGAGAACGGTCAGGGAAGTGGTGAATACAATAGAAGAAAGACACCCCGGAAGCAAGTTTCAGATTCTTAAATCAACAGATAGATTGATTAAAACCCTCAGAAAAAAGAGATTTGGAAAGATTGGAAAATGCAAGATCTGTGGTAACCCCACATCTGGTGAAATCTGCAAATTCTGTGAGATAAAGGGTGAATTGGGGTTGGATGATTATCTGTAATAGTTTGGCGCCATCAGCATTCCTGAAAAGTTTGACATAGCTCCCCCAATCAGGAACATCGTTGCAGATAACATGAGCATCATGAGGAACATAATAATACCAAACATTAAGCCAACGATGGCACCTGATCTGTAAATGCTAATCTGTTCTATATCCGCCAATAAATCGAACGTGAATGCCATAAGTAGGTACATCAATGGCATTATAATGAGATATGCCACACCCATTATCAGATACATCAAAGCCATAGCAACACCAAAACCACCTGGGCCTGAGATTGCAAAAACCAATAACATGGGTGTATAAATAGCTACCATTAGTAGTACCATAAGTATCAGATAAGAACTTCCAACTATCCCAAGGATGCCGCATTCTTCACTAAAACTCCCTTTTCCTTTCAGTAACATGGAGGCAATTTTTAGGAATATTGTCAAAATTAAGAGGAGGATTATCATCAATATGGGAAATGCTATTACGAAGATACCAAACATTATCAATAAACCAATACCCATAC
>QMZG01000012.1 GCA_003663045.1 Candidatus Altarchaeales archaeon | reverse complement strand
TTTGAATTCTGTCTTTTCTGTACTTTTTATGGAGCTCTGGATTCCGAGAACTATCAGGAAGATTGTCATAACAAGTATTAATGCCAGTATCGCATCTAATGTTAAGACATAGCCTTTTTTCATATCATTAAATCTTAGTACATATACCTATAAAAAGATTGCTATTTTATTCTATTTTGACAAAATTTGACAAAATCTCCTTCAATCTCAGGGCATTTTTAGGTGCATATGCATTTGCATCATTGTCAAAATAGACATACACATCCATGTCCTTTTTATTCCATTTCCTTATCTTTTCTGCCAATTCATCCAATTGCCGATTACTGTAATTGGAAGCATATAATCGCTCATGACCATGCAAACGGATATAGACAAAATTTGAGGTGATCTCCTCTGCATACGGATACATTGGTGTGTCTGCAAGACATAGAGCTATATTGTACTTTCTAAAAATTTCATATACTGGATCCTGAAACCAGGTTTCATTTCTGCACTCCATGGTAAATCTATATCCCCTGTAATCCCGAGTTAACAATCCTAAAAAATTTTTTAGTCTATCCTCATCAAGTTTCAAACCTGGGGGTAGTTGTATGAGGATTGGACCACATTTTTCCTTCAATGCACTCACCGCTTCAAAGAATCTGGATAAAGATTCTTCAGGATCCAAGAGTCTTTTGACATGAGAGATATAACGACTCATTTTTACCGAGAAAATAAAATTCTTGGGGGTTCTTTTTCTCCAATTCTCAAAGGTCTTCCTCTTTGGGAGTCTATAGAAACTGGAATTTAATTCTGCGGTGTCAAATTTTTCCACATAGAATTCAAGCCATTTTCCCTTACTCAATTCCTCTGGATAAAAGAGTCCGCGCCAGTGATCATAACTCCAACCAGAGGTTCCAATATAGTTGGCCATTATTTTAACCACTATTTAATTTATATGGAGAAAGGTAAAAATGCCAGAGTTGCCAGAGGTAGAGGTCCTAGGAGGATATTTTAACAGAACCAACATACTAAACTTATATTTACTGTATTTTACTGTAAAATACATATATTAATTGAAGCGGGGGTGCCCGAGTGGTCAAAGGGGCTAGGCTTAGGATCTGTGAGGTCTTTGAGCAGAGACTGATCGACAGGGAAGTGACCTAGTGGCGTAGGCCTTCGCGAGTTCGAACCTCGTCCCCCGCATCGGAAATTGCCGAGTCTAATGTCCTGTGTTTTAGAAATTTTGACAGAACCGACTTTCGGTCTGGTGCGTCAGACCATAGGTCTGCAACATCAAAAGAAAGTGAATCTCCAGTATTCAGATGGAACTCCTAAGAAGAATACTAATAATCTGAAGAGGATCATCGTTGCTATGCCACCCGAAAGCATTAGGAATATAAAAGGTAGTATTATCCTTTCGTATCCAAATCTCGCTCCCAGTGCTGCATAAATTAGATAAATACTGTACATTATTGTCAGTAGATGCAAGACCCATGTTTCATTGAATGTTCTAAAGATTCCACACAATAAACCAAAACTAAATGCATATGCAAAAAGCGTAAGAGTCTCGGGATAACTCACCTTCCTTTTTACTAAGCGCACATCAAATAGGTACAATATATATGAGATCGTCATTGGCAGGGATATTGCAATTAAATAATAAATAAAAGCCAATTTAAGTGAATTCTCAGTAGAGTATGGATTAGTTTGATAATGAGCAAAATGGAAGTAATAACCAAGGAATAATGGAATTGCTATGATAATCAGATAGACTCTGAGAAAACCTAAAGGTTTTGGTTTCAGATTCCTAAAGATGGGATCGATATTACCGGGATAAAGCTTTATTAGATCACCAAGTGTTGATATAAAATATTTTATATCCCTTAGGATAGCATTCTTTAATTCTATGATATTCATTCTCAGTTTTCTATGAAATTTTGGATATAGATATAATTGATATAATTTGTAATATGAATTTTAGAATAAAAATGTTGTTGTTTTAGTGTGTTGAATAAATCATAAACTGAGAAGAATGCGAAGATATTAGACTGAAGAGTCTAATTCTATTTCCGCTTCTTTTTAACCATCCCCTTTCTTTTCTTCTTAACCATCTTCACTCCCTTCTTCCTGATCTTTTTCTTTGAGATATCCCTCTCTATCACATCTCCTCCTGGTTCTATCTCCGTGAATATCTGGGCATTGAATTTATATATAGTCATATCGTCCTTAAGCCAAGAATATGGATCAAAGCCACCCCTCATACAGGTTCTGGATAGAAATTCCCTGGAATTCCATCCACGGTCTACAGAAAATTGTGGCAATAGTAATCCCTTGCGGGATCCTTTTTGTATTATGAGACCATCCCGTCCAATCGTAATATTCTTGGGATAATCCTCGGGATCATCTACTTTAATGGGATCGGGTTCCGTCAATATAGAGACCTCCACAATTAGGCTTTTCAATTCGCTTTTTCTTACGGGTGGGAATCTATGGTCCCTCAAAGCTGCAGACAATGCTACTTCAGGTATAGCTCTTCTTAAGGGTATAGCAGATTCTGCATAACCCATACATCCCCTAATGTCATTATAGGGATGTATCCTAAGTACTACAAAAACCCCCTGCTCCATATCCATCAAATGCCGCATCCCCTTGGGGATCTCTGGAATTTCAGCACCAAAATGCGATTCAATTATCCCTCTCGCATATTTAACCAGGAATCTGCCTTGATTTAGGGTTAATTTTTTCATATTTCGAGTATTAATGAAGGGAAATTTATAATTAGGGGGGAATGGAAATCCTGATTCGAGATTTTATTATGTGGTGGTATTCTCTTTGGCTGCGGCAACATCTCTGTAGCATTCGTCTTTCCACTCTTGGACTGGAAGTTTATCACATATTGAAGGGTCTTTTTTGGCTATGGCAACTTGATGATAGCATCCGTCTTTGAACCCGCCCTCTTGGATTTTGTCACAGACTGAGGGATCTCCTTTAGCTATGGCAATCCTTCTGTAGCAGGAATTTTTGATATCCTGACCTTGGATTTTATTGCAAATTGAGGGGTCTTTTTTAACTATAGCAACACCTAAATAGCAAGAGTCCCTATACGTGCTATTCAGATGTTGTCCATGCCAGACATAACCATAATCCTGTATTTTATCACATATTGAAAGGTCCTCTTGTTTTGAGGCAACATTGCTATAACAAAAATTTTTCCAACTCCTATCTTGGATTTTATCGCAAATTGAGATGTCTTCTTTGACCCCAGCAATCCCAGAATAACACTCACATTTTCTATTTTGATCTTGAATCTTATCACATATTGAAAGATCCTCTTTTTCAAAAGCTAAATTGAGATAGCAATAATCTTTGTTATCTTGATTCTGAATTGTATCACAGACTGAGATGCACCCACTCAGCACAACTACAAAAACCAAAATAAGAACCAAATATCTTTTCATAGTAAACTATTAATCTCTATTATATTTATACTTTTAATTCTTCAAGAACCTTCTTTAAAATTTCATCTATATCGGGTAATTTTGCCTTGTTCTCCTCAATTCTAGGTTCAATTATCAAAATACCATTTTTCTTTAATCTTTCTATACTCTCGGCAATAAATGGATTTCTATACATAGAAAAATGCATCGCCGGCGTTAAAATTATTTTCATCCCGGAACCCATTGCGGTGGATGCGAACGTCGTTACTGCTGTATCATCAATACCATGAGCTATCTTTGAGATAGTATTTGATGTAGCTGGACAGATGAGAAGGAGATTGGCTTCTCCATCCACTCCACAGAGCCTGACATGTTCCACCTTTCCTGTAATCTCAGTAATTACTCTATTTCCAGATGCCCATTCCAAGACATTTGGATGAATTATCTTTCTGGCAGCCTCCGACATTACACATTCTACTTCTATACCTTTTCTTCTTAATCTCCTTATCAGTCTTGGAATCTCAATCGCTGCTACACTCCCACAAACCCCTATGACTACCTTAGTTTTCATTCTTTTTGTTTATCTTACTAAAATTACTTAATGTATAATAATGTATAAAGTATATGTGCATGAAAGATGAAAAATCTGATAAATGAGATATTAGAACTAAAAAAGGAGAGAAATGCAATAATCCTAGCTCATAATTATCAAAGGCCAGAGATTCAGGATATCGCAGATTTTGTAGGTGATTCTCTTGGCCTAAGTAGGGAGGCAATAGATACTAAAGCGGAGGTAATTGTTTTCTGCGGTGTGGATTTTATGGCAGAGACCGCCTCTATACTAAATCCAGATAAAACTGTTCTGATTCCAGATAAGAGTGCAATATGTCCCATGGCAATGATGCTAAAGGTAGAGGATATCAAAGTAGCGAAGGAAAAATATCCCAACGCTGAAACGGTCCTGTATATAAATAGCACGGCAGAAACCAAGACAGAGGCAGACTGTATATGTACATCTGCAAATGCACCTGAAACGATTAATGCCATGAATTCTGATACAATATTATTTGGACCAGATAAGAATCTGGCATATTTTGTAGAAAAGAGGACTAAAAAGAGGATAATTCCAGTTCCGGAGGATGGTGTTTGTCCCACTCATCATCAACTTTCCAAGGATGATTTTCTTAATTCTCTGAAGAAATATCCCAATGCCGAGTTGGTTGTCCATCCCGAGGTAATACCCGAGGTTCAGGAAATGGCAACACATATCGCATCTACAGAGGGAATGCTTGAATACTGTAAAAAATCTAATTCAAAAGAGTTTATTATCGGAACGGAGAATGGGATAATCCACAGACTGAAGAGGGAAATTCCAGGAAAGAAATTCTATGCTGCATCTGAAATAGCAATCTGCCCGGCCATGAAAATGATTACATTGGAAAAGGTGAGAGATTCCCTTAAAGAACTGAAATATGAGGTAAGGGTTCCAGAAGAAATTTCAATGAAGGCAAAAGAAGCAATAGATTGCATGTTAAGCCATCACTCCAAAAATGACCCGCTATGAGAAAGGTGCAAATTTTGAAAGGGAATTGGTTGCAAAATTTTGGGAACACGGTTGGGCATCTATGCGTGCAGCCGGTTCTGGAACTACCTCCTTTCCGGTACCAGATGTGATTGGAATTAAAGATAATAAAATAATCATTGTTGAATGTAAAACCACAAAGAAGGACAGGCTGAGTCTGAAAAAAGATATCCTGGCGTTGAAAAAATTTTCTGGCATCTGCAATGGAAATGCGTACATTGCCATAAAATTCTACAAAAAGGGGCCCAGATTTTTTGATCTGAATAAATTGTTATCAAAAGGGGATTATACGATAACAATACACGATCAATTTCTAGATCTTGAGTCAATTTTGGGAAAACAAAAAACTCTCTGAATTGAGCTATTGCAGAAATCGAAATCATTGCAAGTATCAGAACCGCTACTGCATCTGGGACAGATAAGATGCATTATTTAACCCTCAACCCCATTTCTTCTTTTTGAACCATTCAACGGTCTTCCTTAAACCTTCATCAAGATTTATTTGTGGCTTCCAGCCCAGTTCCTTTTGTGCCAGTTTTATATCCAAGCAGATTCTTCTAACCTCCCCCAAAACGGGATCACCATGAACGGCGGAGGCATTGGAATTTGTAATTTTCTTTAATCTTTCATAGATATCATTCACAGAGGTTTCTATTCCGGTACCTATGTTAAATTCTTTACTCCGTGTTTCTTTTTTCATGGCAATGAGATTGGCATTTACCACATCCTCGACATAAACAAAATCCCTGGTCTGGTTACCATCACCAAAGATTACTGGGCTTTTATTTCTGAGTAATTTATCTGTAAAGATAGCAACAACACCGGCCTCCCCAAACGGATCCTGTCTCGGACCATATACATTTGAATATCTCAGAGTGGCGTAATCCAGATTAAAATTCTTCCAGTATATGAAGAGATAATTCTCAACAGAATATTTTGAAGCACCATATGGGCATAATGGTCTGATTGGATGTTCCTCATCTACTGGGAGATACTGTGGTTCTCCATAAACAGCACCCCCGGAAGATGCATAAACTATCTTTTTCACATCAAATTCCCTACAGCATTCCAAAAGGTTGATAGAGCCAAGGATATTCACCTCGGCATCAAATCTTGGATCAGAAACGGATCTTCTGACATTCACTTGCGCCACCTGATGCAGAACAAACTCTATTTTTTCTTTTTCAAATATACCCTTCAAATCTGGATCGCAGATGTCTGTTTTATAAAATTTGGCATCTTTATTCAAATTTTCCTTGGAACCGGTAGAGATATCGTCCACTATGACAACTTCATAATCTTTCTCAATTAACAAATCCACGATGTGAGATCCAATAAATCCCAAGCCACCAGTTACCAGAACCTTAGTCATTTAAATCACTGATGCTTAAATTCCTCAGATATTCCCAAAGTTTTTCACCGATCTCCCTATTTTCTAAACCATATTCTATACATGTCTTCAAATAATCAAGTTTGTTCCCTATGTCATACCTCTTTCCAGAGAATTTGCAGGCATATACCTTCTTCTTTTTCCTTAAAGTATTCAGGGCATCGGTAAGTTGGATCTCGTTACCTTTACCTGGCTTAGTCTTCTCAAGAATATCGAATATCGCTGGGGTTAAAATGTATCTACCAATTATTCCCAGATTAGAGGGTGCTTCCTCCACTTTAGGTTTCTCCACCAGGTTCTTTACTAAATAAACATTATTATCATTATCATCAATAACTTCGGGATCGATAATTCCATAGCTACTTATCTTTTCCTCTTGAACTTCTTCAACCGCTATCATAGATCCTTCATATTTCTGATAAAAATTCATTAATTGCTTGGTACATGGAATTTCAGATTCAACGATGGTGTCTCCAAGAAGGACCGCAAACGGCTCATCTCCCACATGATTTCTGGCGCAGTAGATCGCGTGACCGAGACCCTTTCTCTCTTTTTGTCTCAGGTAGTGGATATCTGCCAGTTCAGAAATATCTACAACCTCCTTTAACAGATCTGTTTTCCCCTGTTCTTTAAGTGCCTCCTCCAGTTCAAAGGATCTGTCAAAGTGGTCCTCTATGGCTCTCTTTCCCCTTCCGGTTATAATGAGAATATCATCTATTCCAGAATTTATGGCTTCTTCTACCACAAATTGGATGGTGGGCTTATCAACTATTGGCAGCATTTCCTTTGGCTGCGCCTTTGTTGCCGGTAAAAATCTCGTTCCTAAACCCGCTGCTGGAATTACTGCCTTCACGTTCCCCCACCGATTATTAAATAAAACTTAATTCCTTTTCATCAAATATCTGATTTAGAACTTAAAAATATGTGGGAATTCACTATGTTAAATGTCAGTGATACGCTAAACTTAAATCAAGGCGTCATTAGTGCTCATAAGGACACAGCCGAGTAAAGCTCGGGTGTGTGTCAGACCGAAGGTCTGCCACAACGCATCAGTGTATTAATAAATCTCACGTCAAAGTGTCATTGCCTTATTTACGGAAAAGATCCTGAAGATTTATCGGTATTTTCGATATTGGCGAGACTTATTTTCTTCGTACTCATCATATCTTGTACCAAATTTGCAGTTTTTTCCATTTCCATCAGAATTAGTCCCAGATCGCTATCATTGGAAACCATGCTTACCAGCATTGCATTTTCACCAGCAGATGTAGATATAAGTTTTATCTCCTCGCCCTCCGTGATAACCCTTTCTACCGGACTCTTTTTCAATTCTAACGTCGCCGTTTCTGCTGCCCCAAACATAGTAGCCGACATCGCAGCGAAGATTTCTGTATTAATATCCTCTGGAAGATCAGAGACAAAGAGCAAGCCATCTCGGGTAATTATAGCGGCACCCAACACGTCGCTGGCATTTTTCATATCCCTTATCAAATCTAAAAATTTCTCCTTTGTTGATTTATCCATTGTTCCACCTTATTAGATATTATTTTTCTATAAAAACTAAATGTATAAAAATAATAAAAATACTAAATAAATTCTCTGGGATCTGAAATTTCCCCAGTTATTGCGGATGCTGCTACCGTTGCTGGTGATGCCAAATAGATAAATGCATTGCTGTTTCCCATTCTGCCCTTAAAGTTTCTATTTGCCGTGGAGACCACATTTTCTTCATCGGCTGGGATTCCATTATGGGTTCCTACACATGGACCACATCCCGGAGTTACGATAGCTGCACCCGACCTCACTAAGGTCTGTATTATCCCGGTGTCCATGGCCTTCAAATAAACCTCTCTTGACGCCGGAGCAACTATGAATCTTACCCCCTTATCTATCTTTCTATTCTTCAAAATCTCTGCGGCAATTCTTAGGTCCTCAAATCTGCCATTGGTGCACGTTCCTAAATAGGCTTCATCAATCCCAGTTCCAAGAACTTTCGAGATATCACAGACATTATCTACCCTATGGGGCTTAGCGATCTGGGGCTCTAAATCAGAGATATCATATTCTAAGATTTTGGAAAATTCTGCATCCTCATCATTTTCCACAATCCGAGATTTTCTTTTTGAGTTTTTTTTCATCCATTCCAGGGTTTTTTCATCGGGCTCTATTAAACCGGTCTTGGCACCCATCTCAACCGCCATATTGCACATGGTCATCCTCGCTTCTACACTCAGGTTCTTAACAACATCTCCAGAGAATTCTGTGGACATATATGTTGCTCCGTCGGCAGTTACCTTTCCAATTATGTGGAGAATTATATCTTTAGAATACACACCCCTAGGTAATTTTCCATCTATTATAAATTTAATTGTCTCGGGAACCTTGAACCACAATTTCCCGGAAGCGAAAACTGCAGCTATGTCGGTACTCCCAACCCCAGTGGCAAATGCTCCTAAAGCGCCATAAGTGCATGTATGTGAATCCGCTCCAACAACGAGATCTCCCGGAGCAACATGTCTCTCCATCATTAATTGATGGCATACACCGCAACCAATGTCATAAAAGAATCTTATTCCCTTTTCCCTCGCAAATTCCCTCATCATCCTGTGTAAGTTAGAAATGGATTCATTTGGGCTTGGTGCCGAATGATCAATAACAAAGGCAATTTTTCCCCCATCAAAGACATCTCCAGCATTCATCTCATTGAATGCATTTATCGCCAGCGGAGTTGTCCCATCCTGTCCCATGGCAAAATCTACATCGGCTATTACTATATCCCCCGCATAGACATCCTTCCCAGAGTGCTCGCTCAAAATCTTTTCAGAGATTGTCTTTCCCATTTTCTCCCGATTCAATGATATAATATTAGATAAATTATACTATATCTACTATATCTGACGAAAGGAAAAATTATTAAAATGTTAACTACGAACCACCTTCAATAAATCCGCATTGGTAACAATTCCTTTAATCTTCCCCTTCTCCACTAACAAGACAGCCTTATTATTTTCCAGGAGCACAGATATCGTACTTAGTGTAGTTTTAGGATTAACTGATGGAAATGGATCCTCCATGAATTCCCCAACCTTTTTCTTTGAGATACTGTGAATATCTACCCCCTTAGAAATCTGATCTAGGATTACCCCCTCAGAAATAGATCCAACAGGTTTCTTTTTATCAAAGACCGGCATCTGTGAGACGTTATATCTTCTCATTTTATTGGTGGCTTTTCCCAGAGGATCTTCTACTTGCACACCCACCACATTCTTTGTCATTATCTCTCCAGCAGTGATTCCTTTACCCCTGATATCCTCCAGTGCCTTGAAGATCTTTACTACCTTAGAATATCGAGGGTCTACACTACCGGCCTCTACTCTAGCAATTAATGACTGACTAACTCCGGCTTTTTTTGCTAATTCTGTCTGCGTAATGCCAAATTTCTTTCTCAACCTGCATATATCATCTAGGTTGGGAAGTTGCATCTCATAATACTATAGAATTCATGCTATAAAAATTATGTTAATATGCATAATTTGAAGATTAAAGTATTTATATATGAATATGTCATATAATTAACCTAATTAGAATAAAATGAAAACCATAGAGGAGATCAACAGGAGGATCAAGAATGGAGAGGTGGTAATTGTAAGGGCAGATGAAATGCCGGAGTTATTTGAAGAAAACCCTCGGAGGGCAGCTGAGGAGGTTGATATAGTAACAACGGGAACGTTTGGGGCAATGTGCTCCTCCGGAGCTTTTCTTAATTTTGGTCACTCCGATCCACCCATAAAGATGACTAAGCTATGGTTAAATGAGGTAGAGGCATACACTGGCTTAGCTGCGGTAGATGCTTATATAGGGGCCACGCAGATCAGTGAAGATAAGGGCTTTGAATATGGGGGAGGTCATGTAATAGAAGACCTGGTAGCTGGAAGGGAGATATGCCTCAGGGCTGAGTCTTATGGAACGGATTGTTATCCCAGAACGAGGGTGGAAACTACTCTAACAATAGATGACCTAAATCAGGCCATTCTATTTAATCCAAGGAATAGCACTCAGAGGTATAACGCTGCTATAAATTCTACCGATACCGTGCTTCATACCTACATGGGAACATTGCTTTCAAATAGAAGAAATATAAACTTTGCTGGAACGGGAGAGATAAGCCCACTGGTTAATGATCCGGAGTACAGAACAATTGGCTTTGGAACCAGAATATTTTTGGGTGGTGCAAAGGGCTTTGTCGTAGGAGAGGGAACACAGCACGATCCAAAGAATGGATTTGGTAGTATATGCGTCAAAGGGAATCTAAAGGAGATGTCGGATAGATTTTTAAGTGGGGCAACTATCCCCGGCTACGGAACATCGCTCTTCGTGGGGATTGGAATTCCCATCCCCATTCTAAATGAGGATATTGCCAGGAATACCGCAGTTAGGAATAATGAAATAAAGGTAAGTATCCTTGACTATGGGGTTCCAAGAAGGGAAAAACCAATAGTTAAGGAGGTTAGCTATGAAGAACTCTTCTCCGGTAGGGTTGAGATAGATGGAAAAAAGGTAAAAACCAGTCCATTATCCAGTGTAAAAATTTCGATAGAGATTATGGAAAGATTGAAGGAATTAATACTGGATAAAGAATTTTTCCTTACAAAACCCATACAATCCCTGCCGAGAGATACAGAACTGAAGACCATGAAACTGAGAGAAGAGGTTCCATTTGTAGAGGATGTTATGACCAAGAATGTTATTGTAGCTCATCCAAGGGATTCCATTATAACGGTTTCGGAGTTACTGGTAGAGCATGGGATAGATCAGATCCCCATTGTGGATAAAAAAGATAAACTGGTAGGCATAGTCACCTCGTGGGACATTACCAAAGCACTTGCAAGGCATGAGAAAAAATTAGAAAATATTATGACCAAGAAGGTTATCACATCAAAGAAGGATGAATATCTGGATGTTGTGGCAAGAAGGTTGGACAAATATCAGGTTAATTCCACACCAATAGTGGATGAAGAAAATAATGTAGTGGGGATAATAACACTGGCAGATATTAACAAGGCGTTGAGGAGGAGATAATTCAAAAGTCACTACAGTACAGAATTCCAACAGGATTAAATTTATAGAGAATTGATTTTACATACATCAGGGATTAGAATGAACAAATATATGTTAAAATTTCCTTCGGATGTTGTTGATTCACCCATACTGGCAGAGACCGTTCTCAAAACGGGTGTATTGATTAACATACTGAGGGCTAAGGTGGATTATGATGAAGGAACCATAGTGATCAGCATTCTGGGTGATGAGGAACAACAAAGAAAAATAGTGGATACCCTCATCGAGAAGGGAATAGAGGTAAGTAGATTAGAGAAAAATATTACAAATGATATAAGCAGGTGTGTGGATTGTGGGGCATGTATATCATTGTGTCCTACTGGTGCCATCTCTTTTAATAAGGACTGGAGCATAAATGTGGATGGGGAGAAATGTATTCGCTGCGGGGTTTGTGTAGAGGCGTGTCCTCTCCGTTCTTTATCAATCCAGGAGGAATAAAAGAGGAATAAAAATTAGCAATGAAGAAATTCAAGATAAGATACAAAGAAACTGGTCTTTTTGTTTTAACTGACAAAGACTTAAAGGAGAGAATAGAGAAGGAATTAATTTTTCATTACAATCTACTGGAGAATTACATACGGAGGAATCCATTATTTTTAGCCTCTTATGAGCCGCTAACCATTGAAAAGGATGCGCCATTAATTGTGAAGCTCATGGCGGATTCAGCTAAGAGGGCAGGGGTTGGACCAATGGCATCCGTAGCTGGAACATTCTCTGAATTAATAGGGAATTTTATTTTGAAGAATTCTAAGGATGTGATAGTTGAAAATGGTGGCGATATCTTTTTGAAGGTTACAAAGCAGAGAGTTGTAGGGATTTTTTCAGGAACTTCACAATTCTCAGAAAGGATTGGATTTAGGATAAATCCAGAAGAAACCCCTTTGGGGATTTGCACCAGTTCAGGTTCAGTGGGACATTCCATAAGTCTCGGGGAATCTGACTCAGTCACGGTCATTTCAAAATCCTGCTCATTGGCAGATGCCTCCGCAACTGCGATTGGAAATTGTGTCAAGGGTGAGAATGGAATAGAGAAGGGGATTGAAAAAGCAAAAAGTATAGAAGGGATCGACGGTGTACTGATCATAAAGGGGGAAAAGATGGGCATGTATGGTAGACTTCCAGAGGTGATAAGGACATTTTAATACTGAATATCAAAGTAATTACCTTAATTACTAATGAACGGCTTTCTTATCCTCCTGCGCGTTGCCGTTTGTTATCGGTGGTGAGATAGATATTGAAAAGATAGCAAAGGGTATAGAGGAAATCTGCGAAAAGGAAACCAAAAAAAGGAGGAAATTTCCCTACGATTCCCCAATCATTGCCACTGGGGGAATTCCCCGCGTACCACTTTTACTGCGGGCTGTTTTGAATGCTAAGGGGCTTAATCACTCCTTTGAAGAACTAAAGGAGCTTAGCCGCGCAGTATGTCAGTTAGTGACTTTTCTTTCCTAAAAATTTGTCAAACTTGAGGAAGGAACATAAAGGTGGACAACCTGATTATAGGTTTGATTGAGATAGCTAAATGGTGCTCCGGGATCTGGGCAAATATCTGGATACAGGAGACGAATGGTTTTTGATAGAGGATTTTTCTGCTTTATTTCTGATTAATGAGTGAAAGGAACTAAAAGGGCGTTAGAGGTAATCAAATTAGAATCTAAAAAATCTCCATGAATCTTTTTCCAGAGTAGATTAGTTTATAGGACTTTTATGTTTTGCTTACTGAATTATTAATGACGAGAGGGCAATGTGAGGCTTTATGAGGTTGAGAAGAGATGAAAAATACAACAAACCATCTTGAGGACAATATCCACAGAGGTCTAATTGTTGCGGTTCTATTTTTGTTGTTATTATCCAGTGCCTGTATAGGTATGGGATCCAAACCCAAGCTTTCAATTAAGGATTTGACAATTGATAAACAAGAAAAACGATCCATTTGGAGTAGTTTCTGCTCTGTTGATATCAAAGGTTTGGTTAAAAACGAAGGAAATAAAGAAGCTCGTAGCCCCTATGTCATGTGTAAATATTATGTTGGAGATAAGCTTATAGACACTGATAGGAAAGATTTTGGTTGGTCGGGAATATACCCCAATGCAGAAGAACCCTTTAGCTTCTATAAATCATTTGATAGTGGCTCTTGTGAAAAGCTAAGAATCGAATGTGAAGCTTATTGTAAGAATTGTTAGAATTGGAATGAATCCTAATCTGGGCAGTATTAATTTTCGTCCTGATAATAATTTACATTAGCATATACTCAGGTGTGAATTATTGCTTTAAGGATCAATACAAAGAGATGGCTGAGGTTTTTGATGATCTATTGAGTTAGAACTTTTATTTTATTTTTAATTGTCTGCATATTTCTGATCTATAGTCTATCAAGACTTTTAAGAAGTAAAAAGTACCTGAAACAAATACAACAATCCCAAATATATAGAGATATGCACCAATGCGTACAAAATCTGTTGCTTTTATGGTAATCAAAAGAGCGTTAATATCTGCTCCACTAAAACTATAAAATGCAACTGCTATAAAATATACAAAGGATAACCCGGAAATCAAAAATATAATGCCTATGTTCAAAAAGTTCAATTTAAGCTTTCTATTTTCTTTAGCATTACTTACAATCCCTCCTAAAGAAGTCAAACCAGCAAGTGTAAAGGACGCCGTTATTAAGAAAAATACGTGCTCAAGACTCTCCTCTCTAAATTTATCGACGGAAAATACTAAAAGACCACTAACCAAAATAATAAAAATTATGAATAATATAAATCCTAATATAAATCCAAATATTAATTTCAAATCAATTCTCTGGAGTCTAAGTAAATTTAGGATCTTTGAAAGTAAATCCATACATACCACAACTATTCATTAAGAAAGAGCCAATAAAAAGCCTTAATAAAGGTTTAAAAAGCTGGGGGGGAGATTTGAACTCCCGTTGGTCGGTCTCCGCCGCAGGCGGGGGATACGAAATACCCTGTTTTCGCGCCTTTTCTAAAGGCTGTCTGCAGCCGACTGCCTAACCGGGCTTGGCCACCCCAGCATGAAGTAATAATTCTTTTGATATGAGCTTTATTGG
>QMZG01000011.1 GCA_003663045.1 Candidatus Altarchaeales archaeon | reverse complement strand
TAATTTGTTACACTCATTTTAAAAATTTGAACATTATTTATCATAATTAATTATGATAAATTACTCGATAAATATATGGAATTTTATATATAAAAATAACCCAATGAAATAACTCAGTGCAAACTCGGTGCAGAATGCCCAAATTTTCGGTTGTATTGGTAGAACCAAAATATGAGGGGAATATTGGCAGTGTGGCAAGGATTATGAAGAACCTTGGCTTTCGGGAACTGATTTTAGTAAATCCCCCCCAGATTTCTAAAGAGGCGAGGATAATGGCAATGCATGGCGTAGATATCCTAGAAAATTCCATAGTCGTTAATAATTTCAAAAAAATAAGGGGATGGTTTGACTTTTTGGTTGCAACTACCGCGATAGTTGCCGGGGACAGAAATCCCATGAGGACCCCCGTCTTTCCAGAAGACCTTTTGAATTCCCTGGACGTGGAGGGGGATATTGCATTGGTCTTTGGAAGGGAGGATTACGGGCTTTACAATGATGAGATCGGATCGTGTGATTTAATTGTTACCATCCCAGCAAATCCAGAATATCCAACCCTGAATCTCTCACAATCCGTGGCGATAATCCTCTATGAAATTTCCAGGCTTAGATTGAGAAAAGAACTCCACGACTTGAAAAAATTTAGAAGGTTAAATAAAATTGAAAAGGAGGTCCTCCTGGAAAAATTTGATTCATTGGCAGATTCCCTGTATGAAAATGATTTTGAACTAAAACTGGTGAAGAAGACATTCAGACAGTTGATTGGAAGGGCTTTTATCTCTGGAAGGGAGGCATTTACATTAATTGGTTTATTTAGAAGGGCCAGGGACAGAATTAAGAAAAGTGCATTAAAGTTCTATACCAATCAACATCAGGAAGAAAAAGGCGGAGATTATAATAGTGCCAAGAGCGTCGAGCAACGTAATACTTGTGAGTAATCTGGACTCAGAGAGCAATTTCCTCTCCACGAGGATTGATGCTAGACCTATGAAAAGTCCGAGCAGATATGGAATTAGTAATTGAGGGTCTTCTATGCGATAAACAAAGAGGGGTATCATGAACATAGATATCAGAATAACAAATACAATCGAAAGGATAAGAGAGTATATGCTTGTTTCTTTTTTGGAGTAATCATAAATGACCGTTACGACATACACCAGAGAGAGTAAATAACCCAGAAACCAAAAAGGCTTGAAGAAGTTCTCATCTATACTAAGATATGTCCCAAAGATTAGAGTGGATATGGCAATGATGAATGGAAGTGCAAATAAGAAAATTGAAAGAGCACCAAGGAAAAGGCCTTTTCTTATAGAAGCCTTCCTCTCTTTTACCTTAAATCCAAAAAATATGTAGAATATCCCAAAAATTAAAGCACCTATTAATCCCAGGCCACTCGAGTACATACCTATTCTTGTATAATCCCTTGGAAGTATGACAAAATCTTGCACCAATATGCAATAAATTCCAAAGAAAAACAAGGTGAGGAATGTAAAAAAGCAATACTTAATTTTTTCCTTGTCTTCCATCTTCAGTTATTACCAAAGGGCTTCCTTGATCTTTTCTCTCTTGGCTATGACAAAAAGAATAACAAGTAATGCAATAATTGCAGCAACCAAGTAATAAATAATTTCATCAAATCCATGGATAGATATCTTAACCTCCTCCATCTCTGTTAGCATATACCCCCTAACCTGGATGTATCTCTCTACAGTTGGTATCTGGATCATTACCTGGCTACTTAATGGCAGGGCAACCTCTCTTGCCTGATGATACATAGAGAGTTGCTCTATGTTTTTTGCCATCTCTTCTTTAGCAAAACCAACAACGTCATATCTGATCGGCTCTACATAGCCCTTTGGTCTAAATTTAACTAAGTTAGTCTCCATCTCTGGCGTAACATCGCTTTTAAGATAGGAAAACCCTGGAGGTAATCCAATTCTAGCTTCCAGATTTACAATCGGGAGATCGTGCTTGGGTAAAACCAGGTTGTATTGAGAGAATATCCCGCCTTTAAATATATCACTTGCCATCACATAGAAGATAGTTACTCTGATCTCTTCATAGCTCACTCCGACCTTGTTGGAAACTGGCAGCGGTATCTTAACCTCATTTCCCTCACCAAATGCCTTTTCTACCTTTCCGTTTATTATGACGCCCCATAGTTTGGAATCTTGAGGTAGTTCTAATATCAGGTATTTGCCAGTTTCCGTGTTAATAACTAAGTAAGTTGATTTAACTATCCCAAAGCCCCTCTTTGTTGGGAATATATCGTACTCTGCCCTGGTTATCCTCGTCGGGATGAATCTCTCCAGCAATTTTTCCTTATGGAATGAAATGGTATCTATTTCACCCCCCCTATAAAAAGAGACCTCTTTATAACCCTCTGGGATCCTCAATTCCCTCAAAAAGGTGGCATCATACTTTGAGATCTCTTTAAATGTTGTGGTTATATTCTCCACCCTGTAGTTTTCGGCAGAATAAAGTGCAAGATTAATATCAACCTGAGTTCCACATTCGAATTTGGGAATAGAAATTTTATTGGAATTGGTCCTTAGATCCATGTTAAGGTTAAATTTCTTGGAAGGATATCCCAACTTTAGGATCAATGGTTTTGTGGATATCTTTTCCAGATTTGAGGATTCAAACTCTAAAGATTCTGGCAAATCTATCTTTACCCTGTCTCTATACTCCTCAGCCGATATATCACAAAATATATTCAGTCTATTTTCCTCCCCGGCCAAAAGTAGGATATTACACCTGGCTTTAAAACCAGCTTCATTGTCTATTCTGACCCAAGAAGCTGAGATGGTCTTGCTTTTGCTCTTCGTGAATCTCCATTCAATTTCATTTTCAGTCTGTACCCTCGGTTTTGGAGATGTGGATGTAATTACAAAATTCGCAAAGTTAAACCTTATCTTTACATCTATATCATTTATCTCGTTCTTGTCCCAGATCCTGCTTGAAATTTCATTCTTGTCTAAGATCCCATGACCCTTTATCTTAAGTTTATATATCTTTCCACTCTCAATTGTCAGATTCAAGGTTCCCTTGGCATATTCCTCCTCTTTGATTAATGCATCATCTATTTTAACCTCATCAACAACATAATCACCCAGATATAGTTCTATCACACCCTTGGATAAGCCAAGAAGGGTCATGGAATCCTGAACCGAGTAGGTCAGATCATCCTCTATCAAAATCTCTCTTTCAAGATTCTTTATGCGATAATCCCCCATCGCGGAAACAACTGAAGTTGTTAAAACCAAACACAAAATGGTCAATAAAATCCTTTTCATTTTATCTAAACAAACTCGCTTTCTCTACCGCAGTGTAGGCAATTGTACCTATCACACCGCCTCTTGGATGAGCAGTAGTTATCTCAAATAATAAATCCACAAATTGTATCAACACAAACAATAGGATTATTGCCGAGATTAAGGTTATTAGGTATACCCTTCCCTTGGATAGATCCCCCAAAATTTCATAACCCTTAAATAGATATATCACGGCAACGATCATCAACAGAAAGATTAAAAGTACGTGCAAAGTTACTGGAGAATGACCAGTCAGTGTATAGAGCACATTAAGTGGCAAGATAGCTAATGCAACAAGGGATGTAGAGGAGGCCGAGATGAACAGGTTAGAGAGTATATTAACACCAGATAACCTCCCCCCAAATGCCCTGGAGATTATATAAATTGTGGGAAAAGAAAATAGCACAGTTAGAACCAAAGCCAATGGTATCTTAAAGAGAAGCCATAGTCCTGTTTTTGCTCCCTCAACTAGATTTTTTTCCAAGAGAAATCCATGAACCAGGCCATAGATGGCAAATCCAAGAATCAACGCCAGGATAAATTGACGCACTATCTTGGGATTTTCCTTCACAGCAGATATCGTCTCCTTTGGAGAATCATACAAACCAAGTATCTGGGTTATGATACCCATTTGACCACCTTATTTAGAAATGGGATTTAAATGAATAAATTATATATAAATTATTATTAGATATAAAATATAAAATATAATATATAAATTATAAATATGATAAATCCAGAATTAGAATCTACAATGTAAATCAATTCAGAACAATTACCTTCTTTATACCAGGAAGCTCCAGTATCCTGTCAATTAAATCCCTTGGGATTGGTTTTTCTGTCACCACTGTCATCTCAGCATTCTTGAACATGGGGTCATCAGTAATAATTTGACGCACGCTTATATTGGCATCTGCAATAATCCTCGTAACACCAGCAATTATCCCCTTTGAGGATGCATCAGTGGGGATTATCTCAATTGCCCCAAAGTTCAGTTCTGGAGCAACATCTCTCAAAAGAAGGGTGGAGTCCAATCTGGTGAAGATTCTTCTTAATTTTGGCTCCGCTAGTATAGCATCTACAGTGGCTGTGACAACCCTCCTGTCCAAATCCAATGCTCTAGCTATCGCAGCATTTGAGATCTCAATCTCCCCTGAAAACAGTTTCCCCTCATCAGAAATTCTGATACCTCTTCTCAACAGGAATTCTGCCACCTTTCTCTGTGATTTCCTCCGGTAAAAAACATTTTCCATGTTTAGCATTTTTTGAGAAATTTCGACGGAAGAAGTGACGTCGAAATTAGGCATCTTGTTTTTCTCATACAAACATTTTCTCGTTATTATATTATTGTGATAATTCTAATAATTATTTTCTAATAATTATTCTATCAATTAAATTTTGAGAGGGATATAAAATGCTGGAAGACATTCCAACCATGGATGATTTTGATTTTGAGGGAAAAACCGTTCTGGTAAGAATTGACATTAACACACCCATAGATACAAAGAATGGTGAGCTTCTCGATGATCGGCGCTTTAGATCGCATAAGGAAACCATAGATGAACTAATTCGAAAAAAAGCAAATATCGTGTTGCTCGCTCATCAGGGAAGACCCGGCGATCCAGATTTCACTACTCTGGAAAAACACGCAAAGAAATTGGCGGAGATTATAGATCATGATATAGAATATATTGACGGTATTTTCAGTTCTTTTGTATTAAAAAAAATTAAGAATATGAATCCCGGAGATATTTTTCTCTTAGAAAATGTCCGATTCTATTCCGAAGAGGTGCTTAAAAGACCACCAGATGTCCAAGCCACTACCTTTCTTGTAAAAAAACTATCTACCGTAGTGGATATCTTCATTGATGATGCCTTTGCCACAGCTCATAGAAGCCAGCCCTCTCTTGTGGGGTTCCCAAATGTGCTACCCAGCGCCGCGGGAAGATTGATGGAAAAGGAGATCAGGGTGATAGATGATATACTCAAAAAACCCAAGAAGCCGGTAGCCTTTGTCCTTGGCGGTACTAAGGCAGATGATTCTCTAAAAGCAACTGAAAGGGCATTGGAGAATGGCGCCGAGTATATACTAAGTGGTGGTGTGGTTGCAAATATATTCCTAGCTGCTAAGGGTTACAGAATTGGAGAACCGAATATAGAATTCATTAGGGGAAAGAGGATGACCGAGCAGATCGATGTTGCCAAGGGATTATTGAATAGATATGAGGAGAATATAATCCTTCCAGTTGATTTGGCGGTGGATCACCATGGAGAGCGCACAGAGATATCTGTAAGTGAATTACCCACCAATTTTATGATAAAGGACATAGGTAGTGAAACGGTTAAAAAATACACGGAGATATTAAAAAATTCCGGGACTATTTTTGCCAAAGGCGCCCTGGGTATTTTTGAAGAAAAAAACTTTACATTCGGGACAGTAGAAATACTAAATGCTATTGCTAACTCGGAGGCATTTTCTGTAATCGGAGGCGGTCATTTAGTAGCTGCCGCTCGCGAGTTAAACCTTAAAGACAAAATCACCCACATAAGTAGTGGGGGGGGAGCTTGCATAAGTCTATTGGCGGGATATAGATTACCGGCGGTGGAGGTTTTGAGAAGGAGATAAAATGGCGGAAAGACCAATAGGGATACAGATTGTAGCAGTATTTTTGGTTATTAGTGGAATACTTTTTAATAGTGTCTCTATTTTCTTATCAGATTCTAAGTTTCATTATTTATGCCATCATATTCTGGTATCTATTCCAACCACAGGTAAAATCAGCATTTAAGTAACAACATTAGTAATAAAATAATAAACACAAAATGGACATAGGAGATCAACCAGTGGGGGTGATGATCCTG
This sequence comes from Candidatus Altarchaeales archaeon, assembly GCA_003663045.1. Classification (GTDB taxonomy): domain Archaea; phylum Altiarchaeota; class Altiarchaeia; order IMC4; family QMZM01; genus QMZG01. Next base: position 8,599 of record QMZG01000011.1, on the reverse strand, counting down.
GCGGGTTTATTGGTTCTCTGTGTAATCTTTCCAATATTGGAAATAATTCATGTTGCGGGGGAAAAAAACCCCGTAGATATGATTGTAAATACAGATTTTTCATCCCTTTTCCATTTCATATTTCTAATGAGTTTTATACCTATCCAACTCGCTCTTGCCCTTGGATTATGGCTATTGAAATCATGGGGAAGAACGGGAACGATCATATTCTCCATAGTGGTGGGTATAATGTTTCTAATCAGATTTGATTTAATTGGCTTTATAGGTGTTATCGTCTCCGCTATTGTTATATGGTATCTCCTCAGGGAAGATGTAGGGGAAGCATTTGAAAGATGATATGATTTTTGAATTAATAAACTTAAAGATAAACATAAATTCAAGAATAAAGAGGGAAATAAAATGTACAAGATAGGTGAAGCACTTGTTGGGAAGGGTAATGAAGTAGCTCATGTAGATCTTTTAATTGGTGATAAAGAAGGTTTTGTGGGACAGGCGTTTGCTAACGGCATTTCTCACCTTTCAAGCGGTCACACCCCCTTGCTTTCTGTAATCAGACCCAATCTTCCATGTAAACCATACACCCTCGTGGTACCAAAGGTCACTATGAAGGATATGGAAGATGTCACAAAGGTATTCGGTCCCGCTCAGGCGGCTGTAGCAAAGGCGATAGCAGATGCCGTTGAGGAGGGCATAATTCAAAGAGATAGGATTGATGATTGGGTGATAATCTGCTCGGTATTCATTCATCCAGAGGCAAAGGATTTTAGGAGGATTTACCAATATAATTATGGTGCAACTAAATTGGCGTTGAAGAGGGCCCTACAGGATTACCCCTCACTGGATAAGATAATGTTTGATAAAGACAGGGCGACACACCCCATAATGGGCTTCAAGGTACCCAGACTTCCCAAGTGGAACAGGCCTTATCTGCAGATAGCTTTGGATATCCCCGATGTGGAGAGAACTAAGAAGATTATCTCTGAAATCCCTCACAGTGATAAAATCATCCTGGAGGCTGGAACCCCATTGATTAAGAAATATGGAACCAAAGTAATATCTGAGTTGAGAGAGGTAGCAAAGGATAGCTTTATTATTGCGGATCTAAAAACACTGGATGTGGGACAGGTAGAGGTTGATGTGGCATTTGATGAAACTGCAGATGCCGTTATAGCTTCTGGTCTCGCATCGGTAGAGGTAATTGACAAATTCATCTATGAGGCAAAAAGGCTTGGGATCTATGCCATAATCGACACCATGAATGTTCCAGATCCAATAAATCTACTGAAGTCTCTTAAGGAATTGCCAGATATTGTTATTCTGCATAGAGGGATTGATGTAGAGAAAAAGGAAAGACCTAGATTTGAATTAATCAGAAAAATAAAGAGGGAATTTCCAGATATATATGTGGCGGTAGCCGGGGGGATTGAGCCAGATACAGCACCTCTGGCATTGAAGGAAGGGGCAGACATCATCATTGTTGGCAGGTTTATAACTCAGTCTAAGGATATTGAAAGATCTACAAGATTGTTTGTGAATATTCTTGGCGGTGATATAGATTTGAAGAGGGTGCATGTGGAATAATCTGTTTTAGAGAAAATAAGAACAAACCCTTTAGAAAATGTTGTATCCAAAAAAATATTTAGCTGGATTATATATAGCCTCACTGATCAATACTAACAACACCGCCAGCATCAAAGATAGCATTTAATGTAGCTACAGTAACGGCATCCATTAATTCCTTTTCTTCTACCCTCTCTCTTATATGTACCGTGTAGATAGCATCCGTTATCCCAGCATCCGTCAATATATCCTCAATCTTTGAGCCTATCTTCCTCAGAATTTTCTCATTAATTTCAAATTCACACAGAAATGCCAATGGTCTCAGACCTTCATCTAATGCTGATGGAATTAGCGAGATATTAAGTATCCTATCATTGTCGGTTCCTTTTCCAGAATTGGAAAGTGTCACACCGGCCTTTTTCCATTCCAATATGCTCAAGTTACTCACTCCAAGTTTCCTCAGGGAATTTTTAATTTCTTCTAGATTTTCACTTCTAACCTGGAGTGTAATCTCTCTCCCCACAAGAGACATCTGCAGTATTCCATTCCTAGAAAGGGACTTGAACAATTTTTCGGTATTTCCTCCACTGTAAGACCCACATAAAGCAACGGTATGTTTCATTTTTGACCACGTCCAATTTGATCAATTAACTTGATCAATTATTTATAATGAAGTCTATGGATAAAAATAAACAAATAGGTCCCCAGAATAAAATCACAGCTCAGCCACATTCCCATAGTCAATGGCTATTTTCCTTTTTTCCTTATTTCCACAACAGGGGCAGAGCAATAAAGCTGGAAATTTAGGAGATTTAATCAATGGGGATCTACACCTCCTGCAAAATGCCTTGACTACGCCAAGATTTCCCTTAGTGGATATGTCTACCAAGCCAGCATTCACTTTAATCACTATCCCCTTTACGATGTCGCCAATAGCAAAGGCATCCTGTGGTTTTTCTATATATTCGTCAGATATGTTTGAAATAAAGAGTCCAGTTTTTATATCCACATCTCCTTTAAAACCCCGTAATTTTCTTACAATTACTGTTACAGAATTCTTTCTTAGATCTAATACTTCCCCAAATACTACCTGACCATTTTTCAACTGTAGCGGAAATTTTCCATCTACCTTGGCAATATGATTCTCTCTATCTAGGATTAACTTACCCATATTTGATGCATAAATCTTTCCCTCCTCGGCATATGTCCCATCACCTGGAACGAATTCCTCAATAGTGCCCAGATAATCCCCAATTAATATATTTTTATTTTCCATTTTTACACAAGTGAGGTATTTATAGAATGATTCTTATTTATTTACTATGGAGGGTATAAGAATAAAATCTCCAGAGAGATATCTCTCAATAAGCCTAATGTTTCTCATAATACTCATTTTTTTATTTATCCTAGCACTCATCTTTTTCATTTTTCAGGGGGATAAGGACATAATAAGTACTTTAAATCAATTCTATTTAATTCTTTTTGTAATTCTGGTTGTTCTACTTGTTGCTCTGATTTCTGTTTCTATGATATTCACGATACTATTCACAAAGGGGTCTATTGAAAAGGGAGCAGAGAAATATATAATGGAACTCAATGCTGAAGATATAAGGGCTATGAATGATGCGGAGAGAAAACATCTTCTGCAGAGGCTCAAGGCTAATAAGGAGAGGATTGAATACCTAATCAAATTGGCAGAGTCAAAATATCACAAGAGAAAATTGGATGAGGAGAGCTTCAGGGAAATTGTCAGGGATCAGCAAAAGAAAGTGATGGAGATTGAAGCAAAGATAAGTGAGATAGAAAAGGAAATAAAGAAATTAAAGAAAGGGAAATGAGTGGTATTATGTCCCCTCACTCCAACTCTCTATATACTCTTTTTGTCTCTTACTCAATTGATCAATGACTATACCCATAGTCTTCAACTTTAATCTGGCAATCCCCTCGTCAATTTCTTTGGGGATCTTATGAACCCCTGGTTCCAGCTTATTTTCTGTTAGATATCTAACCGCCAATGCCTGATTAGCAAAACTCATGTCCATCACCTCACTGGGATGACCCTCTGCTGCAGCTAGATTTACAAGTCTACCCTCGGCAAGCAGGTAGATATTCCCACCATTCTTTAGCGTATATTTTTCCACATTCTCCCTGATTTTCTCTTTACCCCTTGATAGATTCTCCAACTCCTGCATATTTATCTCTACATTAAAGTGACCTGAGTTTGCAATTATGGCATTATTTTTCATTCGCTCTATATGTCTTCCTTTTATTACATCCACATCTCCAGTTGCAGTAACGAATATATCTCCAAGCTCAGCTGCTTTATCCATAGGCATTACCCTGAACCCATCCATAACTGCTTCTAATGCCTTTACTGGATCAACCTCTGTTACAATGACGTTTGCCCCCATACCCCTAGCCTTAGAGGCAATTCCTCTACCACACCACCCATAACCAGAAACTATAAAATTCTTTCCAGCAATTAATACATTCGTCGCCCTTAAAATTCCGTCAATGGTTGATTGTCCCGTTCCATAGCGATTGTCGAACAGATGCTTTGTTTTTGCATCATTCACATCCATCACCGGATATTTCAAGGCTCCATCCCTTTCCATTGCCCTCAGTCTCATAATTCCCGTAGTGGTTTCTTCACAACCACCCTTGATATTCTCTATCAATTCTGGTCTTTCTTTATGAATGGTAAAAATCAGATCTCCTCCGTCATCAATAGTTATCTGGGGTTTGTGATCAAGAACCTTTTTTATATTTGCGTAGTATTCATCCACCGTTTCTCCACGCCAGGCATAGATATCAATCCCCTCCTTTGCCAGAGAAGCAGCCACATCATCCTGAGTACTTAAGGGATTACATCCCGTTATGGCAATCTTTGCCCCTCCAGCCATCAGGGTTCTAACCAGAACCGCCGTTTCCTTGGTAACGTGAAGTGCGAATCCGATCTGAATTCCCTCCAATGGTTTTTCATTTTCGAATTCCCTTCTAATTTCCATAAGAACGGGCATATGTGATTCAGCCCACTCTATCTTTAATCTTCCATTTTCAGCCAGATTTATATCCTTAACATCGTAAGCCATTTTGTCTTAGTTATTGGATAGTTATTGAATTTAACCTATTTATGTGGTTCGATAATCACCTTGATAGATTCTCTTGCATCGGCAACGAGTTTAAAGCCCTTGCCGGTCTCTGCCAAACATAATCGATGCGTGATCATATCGTGCACATTCACACTACCTGCCAGAATTAGTTCTATCGCCATTGAGATATCCAATGGGCTGGCAGCGTATGAAGTCATTAAAGTGATTTCATTACGCCAAAATTCATTAATTGGAATGGGGATATTGATGCCGGGCTTTGGCACCGCAAAGAATAGGATAGTGCCTCCCTTGTCTACACATTGCAAAGCTTGTCTCGCTGCCGATTCGGCCCCAGTACAAACTATTACGAGATCAGCGAGCCTATTTTCGTTAACCTCCTTCAATCTTCCCTGTACATTCTCTTCAGCATTTATGACAAAATCTGCCCCGAATTTTTTCGCCATCTTAAGACGATACTCATTAATATCTATGGCAACAACCCTACCAGCTCCCAATGCGCGAGCCAGTTGCACGTGGAGTATCCCGGAAATACCACTTCCAATAACCAATACGGTATTGCCCGGTTGTATATCTGCCAGTCTTTGCCCCCGCACAACACAGGCTAAAGGTTCGATAAATGTCCCATCCTCAAAGGATACCTCTTCTGGCAGAATGAAAACGCCCCTATCCACATTTATTTTTGGAACCCTGATGTATTCAGAAAAACCACCTGGATCAAAATTCGTTTTGTGTAATGTCTCACAGGCTGTGTGATGACCTCTCAGGCAGTAACGACATGTATTGCAGGGAACATGATGAGATACAAATACTCTGTCGCCAGGTTTGTATTTATCTACACCTCTTCCAACCTCTACGATTTCCCCAGTAATTTCATGGCCCAAAACCAAAGGTGCTTTTTTAATCCTATACCACTCCATTACATCACTTCCACAAATACCAGAGGCCATTACCTTTACAAGAATTTCGCCGGGACCGATTTTTGGTTTGGGAATTTCTTCTATTCTCACATCATTATTGTTGTAATACATTGCAACACGCATTTTACAGATAGTATTAGAAGCAGAATTTAAATTTGAGTGAGGATTAGGAAAAATTTGGGTGTGGCCTTTTATCTGCTGATGGTAGGTATGGACAAACTCTGTTGTGGTATAGACATCCACAATTAAACCTTTGTGGGATGCATAATGGATATGAATGGAACTGTGCTTAGAGAACACGAATTCCCGGCGAATCTTGAAGTTTATAGGTCTCCACAATGCCCATAATCACTTCATTCACTTTCGCCCCCTTCCCCGATCTGTTACAACTGGATATTTTCCTGACTACTGTATTAGGTCTGATACCTCTTTCCGCCCGATTCTTATCTGGCTCTACTTCATCTATCTCTATGAATCGGAACATGTTCTCTCTGTTCTTCAGGAGCCTTTTTGCAATGTGTAATTATTTTTACCGAATGCCTCAACTCTCTGCAGAGGAACATGCATCGTTTTTGTTATTATGTCAATATTCCTTTCCCTCCCAAAATAGCCCAATTCGGCTTCTGCCCCCTTCGAAGAGAAGCCACTTAAACTCCTCGGATAAGGCTTATTCACCTTCTCACTTTGGATAAATGATGAGAGTCTCTATAAGAAGCCCTCCAGCTCTATACTTTTTATCCCGGGAATCAAGAATCACAGCATAATTGTTGCCAGTCCTAAAAATACGAAAAATCCAAAGACATCCGTTGCGGTTGTTATAAAGATAGTTGCAGAGGAAGCGGGGTCCTTCCTCAATCGTTTCATAATTAGTGGTATAATTGCGCCAAAAAAGCCAGCTATTATAAGGTTAATAACCATCGCCAGCCCGATAATTAATCCGAGCATTGGGCTCTTGTTCCATAATATGGCAACCATAGAAACTAAGATTCCATTTATAATTCCATTTATTCCTCCAGCGAGGATTTCATTAATGATAACCCTCCTGGCCGTTTTTAACTCGATCTCTTTTAATGTTAAACCTCTAACAACAACCGCCAGTGTTTGAGTCCCGGCATTTCCACCCATACCCGCAACTATCGGCATATAGACGGCAAGCAAAACGAGCTTTGAGATTGTTTTCTGGAAGAGGCTCACGACGGATGCGGCGAGAAATGCCGTGGCAAGGTTGATAATCAGCCACTTATACCTGTTTCTCACCTTTGTTAGCGCAGAATCCAGAACATTTTCCTCCTCACTGACACCGGCAAAATCACGAAGACTATTCAATGACCTCTTTTTTATTAATCTAAGTATATCATCAGAGTAGATAATCCCCAAAATACTTTCATCCTTGTCCAGAACCACGATCTTATTATGTGGGTGTCCTCTGAATACTGCAAGAACCTCGCTCTCGTCTTTATCATAGCGAATGGATGGGATCTTCTTAATATATCTGCCTATTTTTTCCTCTCTTTTGGCTATGGCAAGGACATGAGGAGGCAGTTCCCCAGCTAAAAATCCATCCTCGACAATAAGTATAGATGGAAATTTTCCGGTTCTTCTCTCATGCTTTTTTATTATCTCCGAGAGTTGTTCAAAGGTGATATCCTTCTCTACCTCAACGTAATCCAGACTCATCAGACCGGCAGCTGTTCTCGGATCGAATCTGAGCAGAAATTCAACCTTATCCCTGATCTCCTTACCCAATTTCTCCAGGAGTCTTTTCCTTCTTTTTGCATCTATGCTCTGTAGCAGATCGGTCACCTCGTCCGGATCCAGATATTCAAGAAGTTCCACCAATTCCCTGTCACTTAATCTACTTATAATCTCCTGTTGAATTCGCTTTGACAAACCCAAAAGAACAAAGCCTCGATTATTTATCGGTATCTCTCTGAAGATGCGCACTCTATTCTCCGAAGAGGATATTCTATACAGCAGATTGTTCTGTCTTTCCTTATTCATTCTAGCTCGTTAATACTTGATTCTTCTTAAATTATTAAAGACTGGTATGCTAAATGCGATCGGGCGTAATTATGTCCGGCCGGGTGAGACCATCTCCTAACCTCGCAATATCTTTTGACCGGGCATTCTTCACATTTGGGATTCTGCGACCCGCAAACTCGCCTCCCAAATTCTATCAGTACCAGGTGGGCTTTCGTTCTTTGTTCTGGTGGTATCTCGGATTCGAGTTTCGCTCTCAAACTTTCATAATCGTCTCTTTCATCGGCTATTCCCAATCTTCTCATTATTCTGAAAATGTGAACATCAACGGGCAGAACCCTTTCTTTTTTAATCGCCATTAAAAAGACATCTGCGGTTTTCGGTCCAATTCCCTTTATTGAGGTCAGTTTTTTCTTTGCCTCGTCATAGGGAAGATTTGATATTTTATTTAATTTTCCATCGTATTTTTCAACCAAATCTTTGGCGATATTTTTAATTCTTCTGGCTCTGATCCTGTATAAACCCGCCGGTTTGATAACTTCTTCGATCTCTTCCACATCCGCTTTTGCCACATCTCCAGCACAGTTAAACCTCTCAGCAAATCTTTCGGTGGCGACTCTCACATTTTTCCAGTATGTTCGCTGGGAAAGGATTATGCCAACCAATGTTTCAAATGGGGCATATCTCTCCCACCACTCGTTGATTTCGTATTTCTCTGATAAAATCTGTACTATCTTTTGAAGTTTTGTTTCCATACTCCTCACTTGGCAGCACTCGCCTTACAGATGTATCTCATCTTACATTGTGCGCATCCCTTTTTTCTTCCAAACTGATTTACCACCATTTTCCATATTGTAAGCGCAAATTAAATAGTAGATTATCCAACCCCTGAACCTACCCCATCTTTCCGTAAATTCTCTAACCGTATCTCCGGATTGAAGTTTTCCATCAAAGTAGAAATGCGAAACCGCTTTTCTTGCTCCGAGATCGTCGGGAACGCAGAGATCCATTCTTCCCAATGTCGTTATC
>QMZG01000010.1 GCA_003663045.1 Candidatus Altarchaeales archaeon | reverse complement strand
TCACAAGAGAGAAGGAAGAGCAACTGAAGGGAAAGGAGAGTGAATTGAAGGGTTTGGAAACCGATCTGAACGTAAGGAAGGAGAGGATAGAGAAAAAGGAGGCCGAAGTGAGACGCTTGGAGACGAATGTGAAGAAGAGAGAGAGGATAGTTAAAAAGGCAAAGAAGGAGGTAGAGAGATTGAAGAAGGAATTGGATGAGAGGGAAAAAACAATTAAGAGGGGTGAGGAACTGAGAGAGGCCGAAGAAAAACTGAAAAGTATGGAGGAAGATGTTAAAAGAAGAATGAAGGATGCTAAAAGAAGAGAAACAAAAATAAAGAGGATGGAGGAGGAACTGAATAAGAAAAGGAAGGCACTACAGAGCGTTGAAGAGGACCTAGTAGAGAGAAAGATAAAGATTGAGGATGAAGAAAAGAGATTAAAAGCCAAGGGGGAAGATCTAGAAGAAAAGGCTAAGGAATTAGATTTCTTCTTTAGAAAGGAAGAAGAAAAATTAAGAAAAAAGGTGGAGGAATTAGATAAGCTCCTTGGAAAGAAAATAAAAGAGAAAGTGGAGATTCCAGAGGAAGAAGAAATTAAGGTCGAGGAAATGCCCAAAGAGGAGGTAAAGCCCGAGAAGGAGATGAAAGCAGAGGAAAGATTATCTGAAGAGGAAGAGGAGGTAAAGCCCGAGAAGGAGATGAAAGCAGAGGAAAGATTATCTGAAGAGGAGGAACTGATGAAAAAGATTAGAGAGGAGATGGAGAGGAGAAAAGTAAAAGAAGAAGGGCCTCCTCCCAAGGAAGAGGCAGTATCAGAAATTGAAGATGTAATGCCAAAGGAGGAGACGTCATTGATGAAGGAAATTCCCGAGGAGAAAAAAGAGAAAATTCCTGGCGAAGAGGAACTTAGAGAAAAAGAAATGGAGATAATAGAGGCCGTGGGGAAGGAAAAAGATCAGGATGATCTCCTAAAGTTAATGCAGAAGAGTAAGAAGATAAGTGTAAAGAATGCTGCCAAAGTCCTAAAAGTTAGTGAGGATACTATCAATAAATGGGCAAATGAATTAAAGGAAAAGGGTATATTGGATATTCGCCCAAAGTTTTTAGGAGGCGCTAATTTGGAACTTACAAGGGATGCTTTGAAGAGATTAAAGGAATTGGAAGAGGAAGAGAAGATAGCAAGGATCAAAAGTGAGCTGGAAAGGATAAGAGAGGAGCAAAAAAGAATAAGGGGTACATATTGATTATTCTAGATTATTCTAATTTTTCTTTCTTATATCATATCAATATATATCTGAATATGTCTGAAAAAACCTTAATTCTGAAATCCGGGAAATGCGCATGGGCTAAATGTTTTTTTTGTGGCTATGGAAGAATTCCTGGAAAAAAGCCGAGTTTTGAGAATCTGAAGAGAGAATTTGATTCCTTTTTTGACAGTCTGTTTGGAGTAGACACCATAAAGGTATTTGGCTCCGGTAGCTTCTTAGATGAAAAACAGATACCCAGAGAGGCAAGGATGTATTTTATAGAGAGGTGTAAAGATAAGGGGATAACAAATCTAACTATTGAGTCCAGACCTGAATTTATAAAGGAGGAGATATTGGAGGAATTTAAGGGGATTGATCTCACCGTGGCTATAGGCCTGGAAATCGCTGATGATGCCATCTTGGATAAAATCAATAAGGGGTTTCATCTCAGTGATTTTGAAAATTCAGCAGAGATTATACATTCTTGCAATGGAAAAGTAAGGACATATCTCCTGATGAATCTACCATTTGTTGAGGATTTGAATGAATCTTTAGATAAATCTGTAGCCTATGCATTGAAATTTTCAGACTCCATTGTTCTAATAAATCTCCTCCCCCATGGGAATACCCCACTCTTTAGAATGTGGTTGAGGGGGGAATGGAACTTTTTGAGTAGAGTGGAATTCTTCCAGTTAACGAAAAAATGGAGATCTCACCCCAAGATAGAACTAGATCCGGAGACCTTTAAATTTATCCCCAAATTCCCAGAGGAGATTAGAGAACAACTGAACGGCGTCGGAGAGGAATTTCTAACGCATCCGCACTTTGAGGTCTGGCAGGATTACCTATTAAGATGGTATTCGCCTCCGAGAGGGAAGGATATCCTTTTATTACTCCCATGTTCTTATAGAAAACCATATTCAGAATCAAGGACGCATAGGAGGATTTTAATGGAATTAAAGAAATTAAAAATTTATCCAAGAATACATCAGGTAATGATAAGTAACGCGGGCCTAGTTCCCAGAGAATTTGAAAATTATTATCCATTCAACAGCTATAACTGGGATGAATCCCTGGAGACGGAAGAGATAAAAAGGAGGTATATCGAAGTTACTGAAGGGAGGATAAGAGACTATTTAGGTGCTCATAAAGATAACTACAAGAAAATATTCTGCTTTTTGAGGTATGATTCTGAAGGTTATAAGTCACTAAATAAAGCATGTGTGGATTTAAATCTAAATCTTAAAAATCTATTAAGGAAAGAAACCTATGAAAAGATCAAAAAAGAAAAACGGTCTTTGCAGAAAGAGGCTGCACTGGATGATCTTTACGAGGGATTGAAGAATGAAAATCATTCCGGCGATTGATATAAAGGATGGGGGATGCGCACAACTTATTAGGGGAAAAGCAGAAACAGCTAAATTTTATGGGGACCCTGTAGAAATAGCAAAGAAATGGGAATCTAAGGGTGCCGAGTTACTGCATGTTATTGATTTGGACGCCGCATTGGGAACCGGGGATAATACAAAAAAGATTTTAGCTATTAAGAATTCCGTTAATATTCCAATACAATTCGGTGGAGGTATCAGAAACCTGGAGAGGGCAAAAGAGATTCTGGATTATGGAATTGATCGAATTATTCTCGGAACCCTTGCTATAGAGGACCATTTTAAAAATCTTGAAAAATTAAAAATCTTGAAAGGGGAATTTGGAAGAGAGAGGATAATGGTTGCCTTAGATTCTAAAGGTGAAAATATTGTTGTGAGGGGATGGAAGGAGAAGACAGAATTTAGGGCAGAGATATTTGTCAAAGAATTTGAATCTTTTGTGTGGGGTTTCCTATACACGGATGTAGATGTAGAAGGTTTGATGAAGGGGATAAATCTGGAAAGAATAGAGAGGGTTATTAAAGCAGCAAAGCTGCCAGTAATTGCCTCTGGTGGAATTTCTAATTTGGAGGATATAAAAAAACTGAAAGACGCTGGTGCGTGGGGCGTTGTCCTTGGAAAGGCACTGTATGAAGGCAAGATCGATTTTGAAGAGGCTCTAAAATGCTAGTGGATGTTCATGCCCATATAGATTTTTCTCACTTTGATCAGGATAGGGACGAAGTCATAAAGAGGGCTGAAAAAGAAAAAATTCTGATAGTAACCTCTGGGATGGGTTCGGGTGGAATGAAAAGGACATTGGAATTAGCTGAGAGATATGAGAATATTTTTGCAACCCTCGGTGTGAGTCCAACTGAATTTGATGAGAGAGAGATCGAAGACTGCATCAACCTGATCAGGGATAACAGAGATAAAATCATCGGCATTGGTGAGGTAGGTCTTGACTACTATTGGGTAAAAGAATCCGAAAAAAGAAAACATGAGATGAAAAATTTTAAGAGATTTATAGAATTGTCGAATGAATTAGATCTGCCTTTAGTGGTTCATTCAAGGGATGCTGAGGAGGATGTGATTAAAATGTTGAGGGATTTTGACACAGGGGCAATTTTGCATTGTTTCGGTGGAAGTGTGAAACTGGCTGAAGAAGCAGTTATGTCTGGAAGTCTAATTTCGATTCCAACAAGTGTGGTTTATTCAAAACAAAAGCAGGAGATGGTAAGAGAAATCCCTTTAAAAGATCTGGTCTTAGAGACCGATGCCCCTTTTCTCGCCCCAGTTCCAAGGACCAGGAATGAGCCGATAAATTTGAAATTGTCTGTACAGAAGATAGCGGATATTAAAGGTGTAGATATAGCAGTAGTTGAAGATACCACAACAGAAAATGCCAAAAGATTCTTTAATTTAGTTTAATTCAGATTAAATTTAAATTAAGATATAATGAGATGACAAAATGTCCGAGATGACCTATGCAAAATCCGGCGTGAATATTGAAAGGGAAGGGTTTGCTATTAAGAATATGAGCAAGTGGATCAGAAAGACCTTCGAGTTCAGGAAAGGTAAAATAGGTGAGGTAATGAAGGAGGTTGGTTTTTATGCAAATGTTATTGATATGGGGGAATTTGCTTTAGCGATTTGTATGGATGGCGTGGGTTCCAAGGTTCTTGTAGCACAGGAATTAGATAAATTTGATACGATAGGCATAGATGTAGTTGCGATGAATGTTAATGATGTTATCTGCTTGGGGGCAGAACCATTAGCCATGGTAGATTATATGGCATTTAAGAGGGTAGATCCAGAGGTGGCAAGGGATATCTCTATTGGCATATATGAGGGTGCGAAAATAGCTGGAATCTCTGTGGTTGGAGGGGAAACTGCAACATTACCAGAGATAATATGTGGGATAGATGGTAAGGGCTTTGATCTGGCTGGAACGGCTGTGGGAATTGTCAAAAAAGATGGGATAATAACCGGGGAGAAGATTTCTCCAAGAGACATCGTCTTGGGCCTACATAGTTCCGGAATACATAGCAATGGTCTAACATTAGCTAGGAAGGTTTTACCCAAGACCATGTGGACAAAGCTTTTGACTCCAACCAGGATATATGTCAAAGAGATATTAGAATTAATTCAGAAATTTGATATTCATGGCTTAGCCCACATAACTGGGGGTGGTTTCTTAAATCTGGATAGATTAACAAAATTTGGTTTTTATCTGGATAAAATTCCAGAGGAGGATGTGATATTTAAGAAGATACAAGAGCTGGGGGATATCCCGGATAGAGAAATGTATAGAACATTCAACATGGGTATTGGTTTTTGTGTTATAGTTAACGAGAATGATGCAGAGAAAATTCTTAAGGGATATGGCGAAAGATTTGGAATCCATAAAATAGGTCATGTTACCGAGGAATCTGGTGTTAGAATTTTGAAAGATGGTAAGGAAATCGGATTGTGATATTTTTTAATTTTAATTTTATTTTTAATTTATCTATCATAATAAATTTCATAATAAATAAAAGCAGATACCAGATAAAAATGCCAATTCAAGAGGTAGAGAAGATATGGATGGATGGTTCTTTGATAGATTGGAAAGATGCTAAAATTCATGTTCTGACACATGCGTTGCACTATGGGAGTGGTGTCTTTGAAGGCATTCGTTGTTATAACACTATTAAGGGACCGGCTATTTTTAGACTGAGAGAACATATAAAAAGGCTTTTCAATTCCGCCAAGATGTATATGATGAAGATTCCATACTCCGTTGATGAGTTGTGCGAGGCGACAAAGAATGTCATAAGTGCCAACAAATTGAAGGAATGTTACATAAGGCCAATTGTTTTTAGAGGATATGGTGAAATGGGTCTTAACCCATTAAACGCCCCAATTAATACGGCAATTGCGGTCTGGCCCTGGGGCACTTATCTTGGAGAGGAGGGATTGAAGAACGGAATAAAAGCCAAGATCTCATCATTTCAAAGGATTTCTCCGAATATTCTCCCACCCAGAGGTAAAGCAACGGGACAGTATATAAATTCCATTCTTGCCAAGATAGAGGCCCTTGACTCAGGATATGATGAAGCCATAATGCTTGATTTCAGGGGTTTTATCTCAGAAGGTCCAGGAGAGAATATATTCATAGTCAAGGACTCTGTTCTTTATACACCACCAGAACATGCCAGTATCCTTCCAGGAATAACTCGAGACAGTGTAATGAGGATAGCAAAAGATATGGAACTTGATGTGAGGGAAACAGATCTAACCAGAGGAATGCTCTATACCTGCGATGAAGCATTCTTTACAGGAACTGCGGCGGAATTAACACCAATAAAAGAAATTGATGGAAGGGAAATTGGAAGACCAGGAGAGATAACCAAGAAGATACAAGAGAAATTCTTTGATATTATCAGAGGGAAGGATAAGAATTATGAAGAGTGGTTGGATTTTATTTAGTATGTCCTTGTCATTTAGAGAGATATATAATCGTCAGAACTAATTCATCTATGAAAGAGGTAATGAAAAAGAGCGATTATCAAGTGATAGTAAGTATTGATGAAAATGAGATTGAAGATATAGTAAAAAGATTGGAGGTCAAAAAGGAAGGATAAGAATCACCCATTCTCAATAACCGTCCCGATAAATTTCTTTCCCTCTATGGCATTTTTCATATTCTCTATGTTTCTGCCATTTAGGAAGATGGTCTTGAGCTTAGACCTTTGGATTACCTTCGCTGCTAAGATATCGATTAATTCATATTTTCCGGCACCCAGGGATTGGGACTTTACCATATCCACCAGTTGTTCTACAGAGAGTTTTTCGTATCTTTTAGCGTCTTTATATTTCTGTGGATCTCTGTCATATATCCCATCTACATCGGTAGCATTTATAAACAAATCAGCGTGTATGTATTCTGCAAACAATGCTGCCACGGCATCTGTACTATGTCCTGGATGTGTACCTCCCATAACCACAATCTTTCCAAAATTCAGTGCCTTTAAACCATCGATATGATCCTTTGGTGGCTCAAGATTTGCATCTTTCCCAATTGCTGCACTAAGGAGTCTGGCACTGAGTCTGGTGGCGTCTATACCAATGAGATCACAGAACACCTCTGAGGCACCGAAGTCCCTGGCCAGTTCAATGTACCTTCTGGCGGTTTTCCCACCCCCAGTTACTATCACAAGCTCATGTCTCCTGTGAATTTCCCTTATAAGTTTAGCGAAATTCTCGATAAATTCCTTATCTATCTCATCCGGAACCAGGACAGAGCCTCCAATGGATATTACAATTTTCATATTCTTTTAGAAAATGGGATTAAAAGAATAAATAGAAATCTGAAAATAATTTTTCTGTATTAATCTATCTTCATCGTATTATAAAGTATGTGTTTACATGGTAGGTATAGGTTCTGAATGGACGTTTTTAGGTTTGTTGTAATGCGTTCACGAGGGTTCGTAGAACCCTCGTAATACCCATTGTGATGGTCAACCTTTCTGAAGGTTGTTTTCATCCTAATTACTACGAAACTGAACCCCAACATTCTCCTATGCCAAGATGACTGATAGGAGAGCCCCTTTTACTATACTCAATAGCTATCTCTATTTTGTAATAATCTCCAGAATTTTTATTATTTAGGAAATCACAGTCAGTAAAATCAATCTGTTTTCTTCCTCCCGGTTCTAACTCTATGTTAGAGCAGGTGCCAGGGACATCGCACTTGCAATCATCTACATTTACATCACTTATCTCAACACCACTTTCAGCCTCATTGGTCAGAATAATTTTGAATTTGCCATCTCTCTCTGCTGTCCAAGATATAGGGGATACTTCTGAAAAACCTCTGCAACCGGGGGGTGAAGGCTTGGAGCGTGTAGTCTTTTTTCCTGATATGGTCCCACCAATGATACCTTGACTTATCTCATTTTGTTTGGTTACGAGTGTTGTATACTCAAAGGTTACATTAGCTAGATAACAATCACCACTGTTTGGATTAACACCAAGACTACACTCTAAGGTAGTTAAATCTCCAGCACGAAGTTCTATTCCACATTGGAGATTACAATGGGCTTCCATAGGTTTAATCAACTTAAATGAAGCGCCATTTATCTTTACAGGCTCCCCTGCGACGTTAACTACCTCTAAACTTACCTGACCATTAGGGTTAATATCACACACCAAGGGTCTCACTTTACCAAAATATCTGATGATAGTTTCACATCGATAGCTAGGAACCCCTATTTTCCATAAGACAATTCCAATAATACCGACAGCAATTATTGTTGAAACTATCCAAGTTACAATTGCTCTGCTCGTACTATAGTTGTGAATTTCTTTTAAAGCTAAAATAAGTAAGTATAATCCATAAATACCCACTAATACGTTTAATAGATTGACGATAGGTACAGCAAAAGATATTGCTGCTATTATACTCATTATGACAGCCAAAGGGGCGGAATAAAGAGCAAAAAGATAGGTTTGGGTGGTGTAATATCCTTTACCCCCCAGAAGCTTGGCAGATAGTAGATAAATTGCAGAACCGATCATACAGAAAATGATAGAGAAAATAGGTACAAGTATAAGATAAATCAATTTTAGCAGGAAGGGTAGATCAGTAGTTATTATGTAGACCAATCCTCCAATAAATCCCGCTATTCCAACATGAAGGATGACCCGTCCTAAACTGGCATTATCCTTCTCTTTTGTAAAGGTTTCTTTGGGGTGAATTAAAGCCTGAAACCACTTCTGAAAGAATTCCATCATAAAAAATTAATCTTCCTCGTTTAAATATTGAACAATGGATTTATTTATCACTAATCGTATTATCTCTTAGTGTGGTAAAAATGAAACTCAAGGCAGGCATCTTGGGAGCAACAGGGATGGTTGGGCAGAGATTCATTCAGTTATTGGAAGAACATCCCTGGTTTGAGATAGGTGCATTGATGGCTTCCAGTAGGAGTGCTGGAAAGATGTATAAAGAGGTTGCGAAGTGGTATCTAAAGGAGGGGATTCCCAAAGGAATTTCTGAGATGATCGTTGAGGAGATCGATAAGAAGGTGATTGAAAAATTCGATCTGGACTTGGTATTTTCTGCAATTCCATCCGACATTGCCAGGGAGATCGAAGGCTCTTTCGCTCTGGAGATTCCCGTATTCTCCAATACTGCAACCTACAGAATGGATGATGACGTTCCACTGATAATTCCAGAGGTAAATCCAGAGCATCTCTCCTTGATTAAAAAACAAAAGGAAAAAAGGGGATGGGATGGTTTCATTGTTACCAATCCCAATTGCACCACCATCGGCTTAGTAATCCCATTAAAACCAATTGTGGATAAATTTGGGATAGAATGGGTTAATGTTGCCACAATGCAGGCATTATCTGGAGCCGGTTACGATGGTGTTCCTTCTATGGCTATCCTAGACAACGTAATTCCGTTTATAAGGAATGAGGAGGAAAAGGTGGAAGTAGAGACGGCTAAGATTCTCGGTAGTGTGAATAAGACAGCGGATTTTGATATCTTTGCATCCTGTAACAGGGTGAATGTGAGAGACGGCCATACAGAATCGGTTTTTGTAAAGACAGAAGAGGATTTTGATGTTGAGGATCTTAAGGAAAGATTCAGGAAATTCAGGGGTGAACCTCAGGAGTTGAAACTGCCAACGGCCCCAGACAGGCCCATAGTGGTAATGGAAAAGGAGGACAGACCACAGCCAATTTTTGATCGAGATTTGGGCAATGGAATGTCTGTATCAGTTGGCAGAATCAGAAGGAAGAAATCACAGTTATTAAAATTTACCTGCTTAAGTCACAATACCATAAGAGGAGCAGCCGGGGCCTCTGTCCTGAATGCGGAACTGGCCTATAAAAAGAAGCTATTTTGAGGTGATTGATATGAAAGAGGATATGGATATGGAGATTTTGAAGATTTTGGAGGATGATGCAAGAATCTCACTAATGGATATAGCTACAATGTTAAAGACCGATGAGAAGACTATCGAGAATAGAATCGCAGAACTGAAAAAAATTGGTGTGATAAGAAAATTTAAGACCAGCATCAACTGGAGGAAGACTGGAAAACATATCGCTACTGCAGTAATTCAGGTAAAGGTAGTCCCACAAGAAAGATCGGGATTTGAAAGAATCTGCAAAGAGATTTCTAAGGACAGCAGGGTGAAGGATGTTTTTGTCGCAACCGGTGAGTATGATCTCATTATCAGGGTGGAAGCCAGTAACATAGATGACCTGAGCAAATTCGTTACCGAAAAACTGGCTCCCAAGAAGGAAGTAGTTGGTACTTATACTCACATAGTTCTTGAGGAATACAAGAGGGATGGTGTTCTTTCATTTGATGACAAGGCAGAGAGGCTGAGGGTCAGTTTGTGAGTTCCAAAATGATCTCAAACCGCGTAAAGGAAATCCCATTCTCGGGGATAAGAAAGTTCTTTGAATTGGTACAGAAGAGCAAGGATATAGTAAGTTTGGGCGTCGGAGAGCCGGATTTTCCAACCCCTGAACCATTGAAGGATGCCGGAGTCAGAGCCATAGAGAATGACTTTACTTCTTACACATCAAATTATGGTCTTTTGGAACTGAGGGAAAGGATTGCAGAAAAATTAAAAAAGAAAAATTCCATAGATAGAAATCCGGAGACAGAAATTCTAATCACTACTGGAGTTAGTGAAGCTCTGGATATAGCCATAAGGGCGATCCTCAATCCGGGCGATGAAATATTGATTCCAGAGCCAAGTTATGTTTCCTATAAACCCTGTGTGTGGTTTGCTCATGGCAATCCCGTTCCAGTTCCAAGTAAAGAGGAAAATGAATTCAGGGTTCTAACTGAGGACATAAAGGGGAGGATTACCAAAAAAACTAGAGCAATAATTCTTTCATCCCCAAATAACCCCACTGGAAGTGTCTTGAGAAAAAAGGATCTGGAAGAAATTTCTGATATTGTTATTGAAAATGATCTCATTGTCATTTCCGATGAGATTTATGAGGAATTAATTTACGATGATGAGAAGCACTACTCTATCGGCTCGTTTAATGGGATGACAGATAGAACGATAACACTAAATGGATTTTCCAAGGCATATGCATTTACTGGATGGCGTCTTGGTTATGCTGCGGGAAATTCAGAATTCATAGAATCAATGATGAAGATCCATCAATATACTATGCTCTGCGCGCCATCGGTTTCACAGCATGCGGCATTAGAAGCATTTAGGTATGAAAACTATGTCGGGGATATGGTCAAAGAATATGATAGAAGGAGAAGGCTTCTCGTGAAAGGCTTAAATGAAATTCCGGATATATCCTGCATTATGCCCAAGGGTGCATTTTATACATTTCCAAATATAAAAAATACTGGGATCAAATCCGAGAAATTTGCGGAAAGACTCTTGAAGGAAGGTGGCGTTGCGGTAGTTCCAGGGAGTACATTTGGAGATTGTGGAGAAGGTTATATTCGCTGCTCTTATTCTGTTTCCAGGGAGAGCATTGATGAAGCACTGAGGAGGATAGAGAGGTTTATGGAGAAGTTGGGGTAAAATTTCCAGAGGAAATATGGGCCCGCCCGGATTCGAACCGGGGATCTTTGCCACTTTGAGCCCTTTTTCTTTCCCGAAAGAAAAGGATCTCGTCAAGGCAACGTCATAGCCAACTAGACTACGGGCCCATTCAACCTTTAAGAAAGGTTGACTTTTCTTTCATAAATCAGTTATTCAACTTTTTACTTTTCCCGAATCCGCATGAAGCACAGATCTTCCGCCTCCTGTGAAGTGAAAATTTACCACAGCGGGGACACCTTATATGTGTTCTCTTCTTTCCCCCTTTTTTTCCAAAACTTGGCGTTCCTTTAGACATTTCTATTGTGTTGTAATGTGGTCAGCCACATTGAATAACACTCCAACCCCGTTGTGATGATGTGGCAGACCTTTCTGAAGGTTGTTAGGATATGAATACGACCATATCACCCCTTAAGAATATCTGATTAAATTTCTTTTCCACACCATTGTCCTCATATGAGGCATTCTCCAAAACAAGATTGATATGAATATCAAATGCCTTTAATTTCCCCTTGATTATCATTCCGTTCTTTAATTTCACCATAACCGGTTCATTCAATAAGTTACCCAATGCATCCAATGGTTTCATATATATCACCTGATGATATTAATACTAAGTAAAGGGTATATAAAAAACAATAGGGTAAAAATACAAAAAAATGATTACGAGATATGAACTAAAAAAAAGGGTAAAAAGGCTACACTCTTCTATGGAAAAAAAGGGGATCAATTCTTTTCTTATTTCAAATCCGAGGAATGTGGAGTATCTTACTGGGAGGGATACCGGCAGAATTTTACTAACAAAAGATAAAGACTTTCTCTGGGTTAAGGAATTATACTTGGATATCTATTCTGATTTGTATTCGAGTAGTGGCTATCCCTTTGATGTTGAGGTCTATGAAAAAAATAGCATTAAGAGAAAAATAAAGAGATCCAGAATAAGAAAATTGGCTGTGGAAAATTTGAATTTTTTAGATTATGATAAATTGAAAAAGGAATTGGGAATCAATTTGGTGGTAACGGATCTTGTTGAAAAACAGAGGGCTATAAAATCAAGATATGAAATAGAATCTTTGAGGAGATCTGCACATATCGCAATGAAGGGGATGAAAAAGGCTTTTGAAGTGGTAAGGGAGGGGGTTCGAGAGATGGATGCTTTGTCCGAGATAGAATATGAAATTCGTAAACGAGGATCAGAAAGCCCACCATTCGAGTCGGGGATGCTCTTAGCCTCTGGAAAGAATAGTGCGAACATTCATGCCAGAGCGAGTTGGATGAGAATTAAAAAAGGTAGCTTGGTTGTTGTTGATCTGGGCGCGAGATATAACGGCTATTTTTCAGACATGACCCGAACCATAGAGGTTGGAAAAATTAACGCCGAGAAGAGGAAAATCATGGAATACGTCAGAGAAATTCAAGATGAGACCATTGATAGAATTGAGGTTGGAGTAAAGGCGGAGGATATCCATAATTTCGTTGAGAGGGAAATGGAAAAACGAGGCTATAGGTTTTACCACTCCACGGGGCATGGTATCGGCTTGAAGGTTCATGAACTGCCCAACATCGGTCCGGAATCTGGGGATATACTAAAAGACGGGATGGTATTTACAATTGAGCCTGGGATCTACATTCCAGAAAAATTCGGGGTAAGATTTGAGGATATGATCCTGCTAAAGAGAAACAGGGTAGAGATACTAACAAGATGACAAGAAGAAAGGTGAGGAAAAAAGATAAAAGGAAACAGCAGGATATTGCAAGGGAGAGGATAGAAATTCTCTTCGGTCTGGCTGACAATGCGGCTCTTAAAGGAGAGATGGATCTCGCTGATAGCTATGTTGAACTGGCAAGAAAGATAGGGATGAAATTCAATGTTCGAATATCAAGGGAGTATAAAAGGAAATTCTGTAAATACTGCTATCACTATCTGATGCCCGGAAAGACCTCAAGAAGCAGGATAAATTCCAGAGAGAAGAGGGTTGAGGTGGAATGTTTTCACTGCAAGAGAAAGATGTTTTTTCCTTATGTGAGGGAGGTTAAGGGGAAGAGGGGAAAGAAAATTGAGGTTCAAAGATGTACAACATAAAGAGAGCGGAGGAATTCTTCAAGGATAAGAATTTCAGAAAAATTCTGATTGTTTCCAAAATTTCCAAGAGACAGAGGAAAGGATGTTTAGATGCCGCGAAAAATATTACCCATGGAGGGAGGATCTGAAGCAGAGGCTGATGGGGGAATTTTTATGAGAGGATTTAAAAATGAAACAATCAACACCACAAATTCAAATTGGTAAATCCGGAATTACAGAGCCTCTTATTGCCGAAATAAAGGCACAGCTAAAAAAGAGAAAGATTCTAAAGGTCAGGATACTGAAGTCGGCAAGAACTGCTGATAGAAAAGAGATCGCCCAAGAGGTCGCTGAAAGGGCTAAGGCGGATCTCCTGGTTGTAAGGGGCAATACCTTTACACTATCAAAAAGATGAACTATGAACTGAAGGCGAAGGTGGATGAATATCTGGAAAAGGCAAAGGACATGTTTGAAAATCTAGAGATTCGGGATGCCGGGAATCTTGATATGGAAAAAATCAAGAAAGAGTTTCAGGAAATGGCTCTAAGTTATTATAGGGATGCAAAGCATTTCTATGAAAAGGGGGAGTACATAAATGCACTCGCTGCCTTAGAATATGCTGAGGGTTGGTTAGATGCTGGGAAAGTTCTGGGAATTTTTAAGCTAAAATAGTTTATTTGATGTGATCTCAACAAAGGTCTTGCGTATCCCCTTTCTCTTTTCCAAAGAAAGAAAAGTGTTGCTACATAGGTGCTTCAATCTTATCCAGAATCTTTTTGATGATATCATCTGGTGTAACCCTCATTTCTACATATTCTGGATTTAGAATAATCCTATGTCTCAGTATGGGATATGCCAATTTCTTTATATCGGCTACCGTTACGTTATCCCTTCCCTCTAGGAATACCTTGGCCTTTGCAGTTTCCATAAATGCTATTGACGCTCTGGGACTGGCTCCAGTCTGGAGTTCCCTTCTGTTTCTCGTCTCATTCACAATCTTGATGGCATAATCTATTATGGAATCATCGATAGTTACGCTTTCCTTTATCTCTTTTCTAAGGATTAGAATTTCTGCCGGATTAAATATCCTATTTATCTTTACATCCCTCAATTTGGATTTTACGATAGAGGCCTCCTCCTCAGTAGTGAGATACATCATAATAACCTTGAAAAGAAATCTATCCTTCTGTGCCTCAGGTAGTGGGAAAACACCCTTCTGTTCTAATGGATTCTCTGTTGCAATAACGATAAAGGGCTTGGGCAGTTCATAGGTTACGCCCCCCATAGTCACCTTTTTTTCCTCCATTACCTCAAGAAGTGCGGACTGTGTCATTGGTGGTGCTCTGTTTATCTCATCCATAAGGAGGATATTGGTAAAGACCGGACCCTTTCTCAGGACATATTTACCCTCTTTTTCATCATAGACCAACTTACCGGTAATATCTGTTGCAGTGAGATCTGGTGTACCCTGAATTCTCTTGAATTCGCAGTTCAATGTTTCTGATATAGTCTTAGCCAACATAGTCTTTCCCATACCTGGAACGCTCTCTAATAAAACATGACCATCACAAAGTAGAGATATTAGAATACACTCTATTGCCTCTTCATTCCCAACAATCCTCTTATGAATCTCATCATACA
Organism: Candidatus Altarchaeales archaeon; assembly: GCA_003663045.1. Classification (GTDB taxonomy): domain Archaea; phylum Altiarchaeota; class Altiarchaeia; order IMC4; family QMZM01; genus QMZG01. The sequence goes on along the minus strand of QMZG01000010.1, from coordinate 186 downwards.
ATCGAGCAAATTGCTGATACACATCCTTATCCTTTCCTATCTGTTCCATCTCGGCCATTTTTGGATTATACTCAATTAAATTTAATATAAATCAAACTTTAAATAAAGTTTGACACAACCGAGCAAAAGCTCGGGTGTGTGTCTGACTGAAAGTCAGCCACATCAAACGAGCCACATTCGCTACGC
>QMZG01000009.1 GCA_003663045.1 Candidatus Altarchaeales archaeon | reverse complement strand
TATGAAAGTTCTTACTTTAACTATCCAGAGCAGTGTAAGAAGATATGTCCCGCAGATTGTACATGTCCTGAGGATGATATAACAGATGTCACCTGTATAGATGAAAATGGCAATAAATACAAGAGAACGGACTGCGTTTGTCTTCCTCCAAAGGGACACAGCTACAAATTTCCATGTACCTCCGATAGGACATTCCACGAGGAAGAAGGCTACTACTTTGACTTTGTTGATCTCGAGACAGAGGAGGTTTCTAATATAAAACTCATGGATCAACTTGGAACGAATCCGGTTTTTACTGGAGACCTTAGGGGGGAGGTCACTCACGATATAAGTAAGAAAACATTTAATACAACCTACATCTTCATTGCCAATTCTAAAGACAACACGGTAAGCAAGGTAAGAACACATGATTGTAAGGAGGTATGTACATATGATGTTGGATCAAATCCATCAAGAACAGCGGTAGACCTCAAGGGTGAGGTGTGGGTAGCTAACAGAAACTCAAACGATGTAACCAGATTGGATGGCAATACATGCAAGGTTATAGATACCTATCCCGTTGGACGCGGTCCCAGGCCAATAGCGGCAGATGATGACAACAATATCTGGGTGGGCAATGCTCTGGATAATAATGTATGGAAATTGAATGGAACTACGGGTGAATGTATTATAGGTGATCCAGCAAGAAATCCAACATGTCCCATAGACTCATCTCCAATTCCAGTTGGATTATATCCCTACGGTGGAGTCTATGACTGTCATGGTTATGTATGGATAATATGTAATGGTTATGATAAGGATGACAGGCTCTTCAAGATAAGAACATCAGATGGCGTTGTTGTATCGCCCCCTGGAGGTTATCGCATAGGTGGCGATGCGTACGGCATAGGTATAGACAGCAATGGAGACATCTGGTTGGGTGGTGCGAGATCAGGTAATGTATACAAGGTGAACGGAACAACCGGGGCCGTTATATGTAAAAATAGGATTGCCGGTTATACCAGGGGCATAGTTGTGGATTGGGATAATAACGCGTGGGTTGCAGACTATACATCCGATGAGGTAATTAAGGTAAATGGTTCTAACTGTGAGGTTCTGGGCAGATATGGTGTTGGAACAGGTCCCATAGGTGTGACCGTAGACTTCGATGGAAATGTGTGGGCTGTAAATCGCGATTCAGACGATGCGACAAAATTGAATAGCACTACCGGTTCTCGTCTATGCACCGCTGAGGTCGGAGATGGGCCATACACCTACAGCGATATGTCGGGTCATAACATATGGAAGATCTGCCATAATAAAACCCTCAAGCATGAGGTTGTTGAAGAGGTGAGTGGCAGATATATCCTTGATTTTGAAGCCATGAATTTTCCCTATCCTTTGATCAAGTACAGGAACCTAAGCTGGTATAACTCCTCTCTCGGAGATAACTGCCAGGAGTTTTGTAAAGCAAGAAACCAGATTTCTATTTCTGAATGTAATTGTCCTCTAAACACGTCACTCAAAAGATGTGTGCACTGTATTAAAGCAGATAATGAGTCATGTATAGAGGATTGTAATCTATCTTGTAGTGCTGATTGGGATTCACAACAATGCTGCTGTGGCACTCCATATTTTGACCTTGAAAATGCAAATATCACCATATTTATCCACTTCAGGGATAATCTTTCTACTCAGACCTTTCCATTGTTTCCGCCACGTACCGAAACAAGACCCTATGCCAACATCTATATAAATGTTACGATGAGGAATGCATCCAGAGTGATATGTGAAGCAATACCAGAATCTGTAAATCCTGGAGATGAGGTTATCATCCATGTTACGCTCTTGGATGTTCTTACCGGTAAGGGAATTCCATATGAAGAGGTAACCATAGAATTGGAAGCGTATGGCATCTCTGCAAAGGTGACAACAGATATGGATGGAAAAGCCGAGTTTAAATTCACAACCACAGACCAGAGCACAAGGGTTAGATGTTTGTATCATAGCAGGTATACGCCAAGTGAAGATACCACTTACGTAAATGTCTACTCTCTAAGCAGATTCTGGTGGTTCCTTTCCCCGGAGGTTCTCCTACTCTTCATGATACTGATCCTCTTAGCCTTTTCATATAGATGGTTCAGGGAAGGTAGATTAGATATCTATGAAATGTGGGATGAATTCATGGGTAGAAAATGAGGAGGATTATGACAACCGGAATAGAAATAGTAGTAATGCTGCTTGCATTAATTTATTACGCTGGGGGAGTCTGTGAGAGATGCCATTCCTACCACTCTCATCCCGCATATCCCGAATTAGATCCAGATAATACAAGTCATGAAAATATTAAAATTACTCCAGATCCATTGGATGAATTAGTAGGGGACGAGGGTATAACCCAAAAACTCACGGCATCTATTATATCTCCATTTGGTTATCCACACATCTATGAAGAAGGTCCTATAAACTTTGAGGCGTTTGTATTTGGTGGCACACCACCCTACAGATTTGAATGGGTATCGAATATAGACGGGGTTATAGGAAGAGATAGAGAATTCACTATAAAGAACCTGTCTGTGAACACGCATGAGATTACCCTCAAGGTCCGGGATAGTACCGGTTTGGAGGTAAGGGAGGATATCTCTCTGGTAGTAATAAAGAAAATTCCTTTAACAGTATCTATCCTATCGCCAAAGAATACTACATACCTAAGGGGGGATTTCATCAACCTGATTCCCTCTGTCTATGGTGGTAAAAAGCCATATACCCTTATCTGGAAATTGGATGGGAAGGAATTAGATAAAGATATAACGAGGATTGATAATCTCTCTGCTGGAATTCATAAGATTACCCTTGAGGTTATCGATTTTGAGAATATCTCCGTAAAAGATACGATAGAGGTTATCGTAATAGAAACCTGCAATAAAAATGGTGTCTGTGACCATGGTGAAAACTACTGGAATTGTCCAGAGGACTGTTCTGGCTCCAGGGACAATTATTGTGATGGAATAAGAGATGGGATATGTGACCCCGACTGTCATAGGGAGGGGGATATAGATTGTATCTGCAATAACGACAACATCTGTGAGATGGGTATTGAAAATTATCTCAATTGTCCTCAAGACTGTGCTTCTGGAGGAGAGGATGGTTACTGTGATAAGGTAGAGGATGGAAAATGTGATCCAGACTGTAAGAGTGGAGAAGATCCAGATTGCATGAAAGTGGAATGGCTCAATTACCTGATACTCTTAATCTCTGTGATAATCTTGGTAGCGGGATATTTCAAATTCATCAGAAAATAACCCTTTAGAAAAATGAAGTCAATAAGGAAGATCTTGTTTAAATTAACATTCCCGGTTATAGTAGTTTTATTCCTCGCATCATCATCGTCAGCTTTCATTGGGGAAGCGGCAGCAGTTAAGGTACTATTAGATTTTCTTCTGAGAATGAATCTTAACAAGATTGGTGAGGATCTTGTAGTATATGCCATGGATATATGCAGGGATCATTTTGTGGAGATATTGCTACTGAATCCGAACCCAATGAATCCAGATGTCTTGGGTATTACCAGATATATTGTGACCATCATGGAGCCATTGTTTGTCTTTGCCATAATCTTCAGTGGGATATATATGATATTTTTTTCTGGTTCGCCCGGAATCAGGGCAAAGATAAAATCTTTATTACCGGGAATTATTATAGCAATGGTATTAATTGCTATCTCACCGTATATAATGAGTGTGATTTTCAGTTTTTCTGAAACCCTATCGGATGGTATAATATCTCAGGGACCGGGTGATCCTGTAGGCATTCTACTACCCTTAGATAAAGACATAAATCCAATAGATTATCTTATGTCAAAATTTCATAATATCACATGGTATTCTTCAGAGGCATCGGTACCATTTCTGTTTCTTTCTCTGATAATTATTTCTGCACTCCTGTTTGTTATATTTTCAAGGTATATCGTCGTTGCTCTATTTACCATAGTATTCCCATTGACGATATTCCTCTATCTCTTCATGCCTACCAGAGGGATAGGCAGAAGGATGATGGAACAAACACTGCTCTGGATTTCTGTACAGGTAACGGAGGCAATAGCATTAACCTCAATAGCTACCATAATCGTGGTGTTTTCCTCCTTGTTGACGCGTGAGGTATTGATTTTGTTGGAATTGGGAGGAATTATAGCCCTGATAGTGGTCCCTATAGCTACCGTAAGCTTTTTGAGGGATTTCTTACCATGAGAAAAATAAATAAAAAATTGATAATGGGGGTATGCATCTGCATCATATTAATCCCCTCAATAACCTCAGAATGGTTTGGGGAAATGGCCGTGAAGCATGAAGCAATCGAATTAAAATTCAGGGGGATATTCATCCTGCTTATCTATTACCTGCTCCATGGGACGTTTATTGGAAAACCGGTAGGTCATGGATTATTGGAAATCTTTGATAGTCTGCGTGATTTAATCCTGATGAATCCCCCACTTGATGATCATCTGATAAATCATATAATAGAATACTTCATCACCGTCTTAGAACCATTATATGTTATGGCAATATTAATTACTGGAATCTACCTAATGTTTCTTTCCGGATCGCCAAAGGGTAGAAGAAAAGCGAAATTACTCTTTCCCAAGTTGATTGCCAGTATGGTAATTGTTTCCCTCACCTTCCCCATACTGCAACTGATTTCAAATGTTTCCTATGAATTGTCTAAGGATATACTGGATAAGAGTCCAGTGGGGATAGGGAGGATATTCCTGGACACAATAAATGATCTTGTGAGAATCTTTACTGCATCCACATTAACCACATTCGAAGGGGGTCACCTCTTCCTTTTATTCATATTCTTCATGATAATAGGTATCTTTTCTGTTCTTACTCTGAGATATCTCCTTCTTTTGATCTTCACATTGATATTCCCCATAGGCATCTTCCTGTATACATTTAACATAACGAGGGACATTGGCAGGTTTATAGTGGAACAGACCATATTGTGGACATTCCTCCAGGTAATAATTGCCTTGCTTATAGTGACTGCAAATATGGGAATCACTATTTTAGGCTTTAGCGGGGATCTAAGAACTATAATAGGTATATCAACATTTCTGGTGGTAATCATATCACCCATAATGCTAATAACAATGGTTAGGAGATTTTTACCATGAAAAAAGATTCAATCAACCCAAAAATCAGAGGAATTTCATTATTGATAGTTATTGTAATATTGCTGTTTTTGTCAAATTCGGTATCGGGGATCATCTATCCACTGACCGAAGAGGCAGCGGAGGCATTCCTTAGAGAAAAGGTATCTGAAAATTACGAAAGGTTGATAATGGAAAAGATAGAAACACTTAGGAATATAGATGATCTGATACTGGAGAATCCCTCAATACTGGAATCAAATACCAAGAAGATTATGGATTACTTCATCTCCATTTTACAGGCAATATATGTTACAGTAATAATCCTCATTGGAATCTACCTGATATTCTTTTCTGGCTCACCAGAAAAGAGAGCCAGTGCAAAATCCTCCCTATTACTGTTGATTATCGGCATTGCAATCATATCCGTTTCGCCCTATATTCTGATGATATTCTTTGGTATCTCGGAGGCAATTACCCTAAATATTCTATCATTGGCTCCGGTAAACAAGAATGATCCTTTTATACATGCAACGGAATATATACTCAACATGGGCAGGCATATAATGTCGCACAGTGCCAGTGGCTGGTCACTGGGCGTGGAGAGGGCCGGAATTCCCCTCCTCTTTATCCCTTATGCTCTTTTGGAGGGGATATTCCTTATCCTAAAATTGAGGTTCTACATGGTAGCTATCCTCTCCATGATATTGCCATTTACAATCCTTCTCTATTCCTTTTTACCCTCCCGGGGAATGGGAAGATTGCTACTGGAACAAACACTTCTCTGGACATTAGCTCAGGCTGCGATGGCATTCGTGCTCGTTATAATAGCGATAGGAATGAATCTCACAGATTTAATAACGAGCTTTATCGTTCCTACTGGATTAAAATTCATCATGGAATTGGCCGGTTTGTTGATGTTAATGCTTACCCCCTTCATATTTGTAAGATTATTCAGGGGGTTTTTGCCTTAATTGAAAATGAATGGAAAAGGTAAAGAAAAAATAATGGGAAGATTAGCAATTGTCATGCTTCTGGTTACGGTTAGTATCATCCATGTCACGGCACAGCATGCTTCCCCCGCACTTGAACCGTCGTTAGCATCAAAGTTGAAGGATCTGATGGATGAGGTCTCGAGAGAGTACCCAAAGATGGGCATGGAGATAACGAGGCGGATAGATTTCTATTTTTATATCGCAGATAGAATTGATGCGCTAATGAAGATATATTCTGAAAACCTCATCCCCTTCATATACCAGAGGGATCTTTTTCAGGGAAATACAATAAAGGATACACCAGCACTGTTAAGGGCCCCTGCAGTTTTGGGGATCCTAAATCTCTTTATCAGTATACTTCAACCATTTTATGCGCTTGCCATACTGATAACCTCAGTATATCTCCTTTTCGTTTCCGGATCGCCACTGGGCAGGGCACGGGCAAAATCCACCCTCATAAAACTGATTCTCGGGCTTGGGATTATCACATTAACGTTACCCATAATAGAGATGCTCTTAGAGACCTCCCACTATCTTACATCAGTTCTTTTATCAATTCCCAGCCCGGAATCTCCCATAAACGTTGAGATGTTTATGTTGGCTAAGGAATTCTTTATAAAATACTTCTTGGTAGTGACATTTTTTGAGATCTTTATTGGACTTCCATTCTTAGCCCTACTCATTCTCCTACCGGCCGGTGTTCTCATGGTGCTGGCGATCAGATATTTTATGGTGATTCTCCTAACAATATTCTTCCCATTTACGATCCTGCTTTATTCCTTCTTTGCTACCAAAAGGGTTGGGAGAATCCTTCTTAATCAAACAATTATCTGGATATTTGTCCCAGTTATCGATGCTATAATACTCCTGGTTACCTGGATTGCCTATAATAGCATATTCTCTATCCCGGAACCTGCCACAGGGGTATTGCTGGATTTAAACACCTTTGTGGTATTCTCTGGATTTTTAATGTTAATCCTTGCCCCATTAATAGCCATGGGAATAATGAGCTGGATAAGTTCTCTTGCTCTGATATCGGCCATCTTCCTGAAGCCTGCAGCAATGACAACGGCATACTTTGAGAGCGGGAAAAGAATAGAAAATGAAATGTAGAACATTTATAATATTTATATTCGCGGTATCATTACTCTTATCATCTGTAGCATACGCAATTCCGCCAGAATTTGGTGAATTTCTTGAGTCTACTGCCGATGCCATACTAAAATTCTTTTCAGAACTATCAAGAAGGTTGACATTCTTGGGAATGATCTGGGGCAAGATAGATGTTATGAAGGATGAAATCTATGATAACCTTCATGCATATCTCTTGGAAGAAATTCCGTTAAGAGACCCGATGATAATAGATATTGGGGGTTACTTCGTCAAAGTCCTGGAGCCATTCTATATCGCAGCCATAGTACTGACAGGGATCTATCTGATGTTCTTTTCAGGATCACCAAGAGGCAGATCAAGGGCAAAGTCCATGATGTTAAGGCTGTTGGTGGGTATGGTTATCATTTCACTTTCCCTACATATAATGCAGTTACTACTCGATGTATCGCAGGTTCTAACTAGGGGTATTCTATCCCAGGGGCCCTTAGATATAGGGATTACATATAAGAATGCCATAGATTATCTAAATTATAGGACGGTAGATTTTATCTGGATTGATATAGCAATAAGTATACCCTTTTTGATATTCACATTTATCTTAACTTTAGGTATATTTGCCATCTTAGTTGCTAGATACATCCTTTTAATCTTTTTAATCATATTTTTTCCATTTGCAATATTCCTCAGTTTGTTCTATCTTACAAAGAACATAGGAAAGATAATCATAAAGCAACTGCTCTTCTGGATCTTTCTTCCGGTAGGATATGCCCTTGCATTGGTAATAATAGCTGTAGGTAGTCAGATTCTTACTACCCTCATACCGGAAATCTCTGATCTGGTAAATATCTCTGGGGCCCTTCTACTGATAATATCGCCATTGATCATATTCGGGTTAATGAATTGGTTTGGTGCATTTGCTGTCATCTCAGTAATCTTTATCGAGTCTCTGGCGCCGATGATAGTATTCTTCGAGAAACCTGAGATAGAACTTGAGAAAAAAGAGGAAGAAAAGCCCGAAGAAGAACCAAGAGCAGCGGTTGGTGTGAGGGGCTATGAGAGGGTCGTTGAGAAAGGAGAGTTGTCCAGAGAGGAGATTGGTTCTACATTAAAAAAGATGGCCAACATCAGGGGTGAAATATCCCTGGAGGAAATCCAAAAAAATGAGAGGCTTCATAACTCACTAATTCGTGTTGCAGGGGAGAAAAGGATGTCAGTAGAGGAATTTGTTAATATACAATACGGATTCAAAATTACTTCTAAAAAAGGTGTAAGAGTGGGAGTTCCTTACATCAAACCCGGAGTCACTAAGAGGGTTAAGCCAAGAGAAGAGAAGATACCCTCTCATGCTCCAATTAGGCCAATCAGGGCAACCCTAAAGGACGCATTAAGAGGTATGGCGAATATCAAGGGCGAGATACCCATAGAAAAGATTCAGAGAAATGAAAATCTTTATGAATTACTTGTCAAAGCAGCGAGGGAGAGAAAGACCTCAATAGAAAAATATATCGGGGATGAATACGGATTCAGGGTTGTCTCAGAAGAGAAGGCAAAGCCATACATGATGGATGAGATACGTTCTCGTGCTCCATCCGAGGTTCCCAGGAAGAGGAGAAAGGGGATAGTCACGGCAACCCTGCCACAAAAACCGGTACCACCATCCCTTACTGTGAATGTTCAGCCCGGTGAGACCAGATTGGTAGAAATCGCCTTAAGAAACGATGAGGATCATTCATTCTCAAGGGTTATAGTATATGATGAAGAACTACTTACAGCTGGAATATTTATAAACTATAAGGAAAATAGATTCAGATTGGAGAGGGGTGAAGAGAAGATAATAAAAATGGTGATCACTACAAAAGAGGATATAGAAAGAAGATTATACAGTGGAATTATTGTGTTTAACACAGAAGATGGTTTGAGAAGCATTATTGATGTCCGTATAGATACCAGAGAAAGGAAAGAAGAGGAATTTGGAAGAGATGATGATTAGTGTATATACTTAATTCTAATTATAATAAAGATAAATAGCATGATAACAAAAAGTGTGGTGGATATCAACTCCAAAGGATATGGAAGATGAATCTTCAGTAGATGCATACCAGAGATTATCCCCATGATAAGGCCAATGATTGCCCCCCCAATAACATCGGTCACGCTGTGAGCGCCTATCTTGATTCTGGAATAGACATAGAGCAGACCTATTGGTACCAGTACTAGTGAAAGTAAAGGCCCCATGGGTTCTATAAAATATACAAACCCTATAGCACCGATGGAGGCTAAACTGTGCATGGATGGAAATCCGTATCTAAAAACTGATACACCGTAGTAGGGTGTTACTCTTTCCGTCTTGAAGATAGCCTTTAACAACGTCCCTGTGAAAACGCATATAATCAGGAAAAGAAAGGAAGAAGAGAATACATGCATTAATTTTTCCGTTTCACTGATATTAAAATGGATATAAAGAGCAGCCAGTATGAGATAAGGCAATTCTGGAAACTTGTCTATAATATGATACAATACATTATATGTTCCCGGCCTCGGAAAAAATTCTTTAAATTTCACTGAATATAACCTTCTGTACCTCTCCCCCCTTGGACCAGAATATTTGCACAGGTAATAGGGAAAATAAACCATATTCTCGAATTTTACCTCATACCCGGTGATTTTCCTCAGAATATCCTCTACCTCCTCTGGTTTATACTTCATGGGATCCGGATCAAATTCCTCACTGGCATTTGAAACCTCCATAAAATTCTCCAGATTATAGGCTTGATCAAAGATGGGGATATTGACTCTCGCTTTAACTCTCTTTGGTTGAGCAGTACCCCCCTTTGGAACATGTTCTGATCTTGGAATGCCAATAAATTCCCCTGCTGTATCGATTATTATCATCACTAAACTCATGATTCCATTTACCATAGTACTGAGGATTCCACCCCCTCTACCCTCTTCATACTCTCCTAATAACCCTCTTTTTTTCAGTATGAGCAAATACTTCCCATCTATATGTTCATGAGGCAGTTCTCCATGCTCAATCAAATCCATGAGGTGTTCCCTGGATTCTGGAGGAAGATTAAGAATATTCTTTATGATATCATCCTTCTTTATACGTCCTTCATCTATATAGAAGAGATCGCCACTGCTGAGATCTATGTATGCAAATTTTCTCCTTTCAACGTTTTCTTCGATTTTCTTGAGACTGAAAAACCCCATGGGTAGATACCTGCGATCTATCTCTTCGATATTCTCAGGCATTCCAAATCTACCTAATACCCTCCCCTTTGTCTTTTTTTGGAAATATTTCACCACCTGTGAGTCATTCATCCCAGAAACAAATGCCTTCTCAACCTTTATGGCCTCGATCTCAGCTATAATTTCTGATAACTGTGTTCTATCAACCAGCCTTATGGGAAGCCCTTCTACAAAATCCTTGGCATCCTTAAAAAAATAAGAGGTAGTGATAAAGATAGCAGCTACAGCCCTTTTCTCTACCATATCCTCATAAAAGTCCTCTACATCATCCCTTTCGATCCCTTCGGTATCGGCACGAATTCTTATTAAGGATGTTACCTCCCTCCCCAATTTATCTAAGCATGTAGCTACCAGGTCTTTCTCTTCGGTTTCTTCAATTGATTTTAACTCCAGATTAAACTCTTTAAGTATCTTCGATAGAACCTTTCTAAGTTTCTCCGGTTCTATCTCCAGTTCTTCTCTTTCCCTTTCCATCCAAAATCTTTCAAAGTCGTCCATATTATGTCATGTTATGTTTGATATATATTTTGAGAAGCTATTTAAATGCTTTATTGCTGATTGAGAATTTTAATAAGAATCAGTTGAATTAATCCAGGTTCTATCTCGTAGCACTATGGGATATCAAATAAGTGTTAAATTTGTAGGCATATTCTAGCAATTCTTCCTCGGTCAGATCCTTCTTCTTTGGGATCATCTTGACGATGATCTCCTTTTCTGGATCTCCGTCTATTACCAATTCTGCCGTCTCTATGAATTCATCCGCAGCGTTCATAATAGTATGAATCTTATAAATCCTTGGATTTACTCTTATAGTAACAAATTTTTTCTCTGGATCGATGTAGATATTCTGTGTATCGATTTTATCATCCATTTTGGATTTTATAATCTTTAGATTTCATTCAAATTAATCAATACTAATATCCTCAATATGAAGAGAATTTAAGCATCGGTGTTACTAACAAAGCGTAAATCAAGGTGTCATTAGTCCTCATAAGGGACGCAAACGCGCCTTTAACAAAGTTAATGTCAAAGTGCCATTGCCTTATATACCGATCCTCTTTTTTATCTCTCTAATCCTCTCCTTGTATTCATTAAGTTCTTCCCCAGTTTCTTTTTTCTCTGACTTTTCTTTCCTTTCTTTTATCTCCCTTTTAGCCAGTTTATCCTCTATCTCCTTCAGTTTTTTATCATACCTATCCACAGACTCCTTATATTTCCGAATTAAATCTTTGGGTAAACTGACCTCAGGTGTTTCTGGTAAAGCACCAGTTCTCTTGGTTATGCTCTCTGCAATCTTGGATATTTCTAGAGGCAATATCATCTTCGTAGCTTTTCCTTTAGCTATCTTATCCAATGCTTCTAGGTACAGATAGGTAATTGCTGGATCAGTAAGTTTTGAGCCAGCCTCTCTTATGGCGTCTATTTCAATCTTAGTAGCATCTGCCTTTTCATGTGCCGCCAACTTTAGTTGCCCGGCTGCGACCCTTTTATGCATAGCGGACTGAACCTCATCTGGAAATCTGATGAACCCCAACTTAATTTTTGGTACAATTACCCCCCACTCCCTTCCCGGTAATGTGGATATTTTTTCAACACTGTGCTCCAGCATCTCGCTTATATCATCCATATGCGCTACTATGTAATCGGAGGTTGAATCACCGCCCACATGGGTCAGGGCTGAATTTACATAAGAAAGAACTGCCTTCTCGTAATTGTCCACATTTATCACCGCATCCTTTGGATTAGAAACGTACATGAATATCTCCGGAGAGACCAAGAATCTTACCTTATCCTTTGTGACTATCTCCTGCGGTTCTATGGTATAAACCTTTAATCTCAGATCCGTCCTCACAAACTTCTCCACTATTGGAAAAATCAATTCCCAACCCGGACCAGCTACCCTGTGAAATTTACCCAGTCGGAATACAACTGCTCTTTCATACTCAAGTAATCTTACAACTGATATCCTAATGATTAAAAAAATTATTATAACAAAAATTATCAACTTAAGATTAATCCCAATATCCCCCAGGAATATATCTGGAATAAAAATTGCTGTTATAAAAGCGATAACGAGGATGGTAAATATCCCATCCCTCCATTTTTCTATGAATTTTTCTATGATATCTATCCCTGTTTTTTTCTCCTCTGGGACATAGACCTCCCCTTCAGCCTCTTTCTCACCCAATGGTATCAACGCCATATTAAATTAAATTTAATAAATTAGCTTAATTAACTGTTAATTAACTGCCAGCTTCAAAGTATGATCTGATCTTGGTTGGAACCTGTGTTCTAACTAGGATCTCACCAAAGCTTTCATATTTCCTCAGCTCAGGATCTTTGACTACATAGAAATAATCATTATATTTCTTTAATATAGGTAGTTTTTCTTCCATAGATTCTATGTTTGCTTTTAAACCCAAGTCGGCGATTACCTCTATAGCAATTAATCTCCCATCGGGAGTTTCAAATGTTATGTCTGGCAACTTTGTGTAGTGTATCAGTACCTTGTCCGTATATTTTTTAACCTCCTTGAAGATAAGATGCTGTAAGACAAAATGTTCATCAGTATCCTCTGTCTCATTCTTTATGATGTAGAGTTCACTCTTACCATCCAGTGAATTAACCCTAACTTCAGTAAATCCTATATCCATTAAAGCCTCTATCTGTTCATTGGTTAATTTAATCTTATTCTGAACCACGTCAGTAATATCCAACTCAGGTTTCATTTCTCTATCCACCTCTGGTCTTCCCTCTCTCCTTATCATTTCTAAGAGTTCATCTGGTCTGGTGGTTATAATCCTGTGCTCCTCTGGGGATGCCTGAACATGAATTGGCACCCGAAGATTTTCTGCAATCAATAATGCTGTACCCACGCTGGCAATCCTCAAGAACCTAGTTTCAGCCTCATTAAGTTTAAATTTCTCACTGATAGCATCAACTACCGTAGTATCCTGCTTTAGTAATATCTTAGTGGCGGTGTTACTCATTACTGCCCTGCCAGCCCTTGAGGTGAGAACGTCCTCCACGTCTTGAGTTATCATAACCAATGATAGGTTGAATTTTCTACAGGTCTTTACTAGTCTTAGTATGTACTCACCTTCATCGCCCGCAGAAAAAACACTCCACGCCTCATCAACAACCAGGACCTTTCTCTTCCTGCTTCTTTTCATCTGGGTATAGACATATTCCAAGATCAGGAACATAATAGTTCCTTTACCAATGTCTGGTATATCCCTAATATCAAAGGAAATCATCCTGTTGTCAAGCTCTATCTTAGTCTGCTGGTTCAAAAATTTTAGTGGTCCAAATATATAGGCCTTTAGTCTATTCACAATAGACATAGCAGGCCTATAGATGATCTCCTTTTCGGATCTGGTCAGGGGTAGAATATGATCATAAAGGTCTTCTAATATTGGGGGCCTCTTTGACCAGGTCTTGGGATCCTTGGTAATTCCAGCATCCTCATAGGTACTGTCAATGGCATCATCGAGGATAGCCCTTTGTCCCTCATTTAGTTCCCCAAGAAGAACCCTAAAGAATGCTAAAAGCGAAAGCTTCTTTTCATCCAGGGGTTGACCCATAAGATCAAATGGGTTTATTATGGAGTCAGAATCTGGGGCAATTCTAATGGTCTTTCCTTTAAATGTCTTAACCAAGTCGGTATACTCGGCCTGCGGGTCAATAATATTTATATCCACGCCCTCCATGAATTCCCTCATCAATAGTAATTTTATAGTATAACTCTTACCCCCGCCGGATGTCCCCAGAACTAGTATATTGGGATTGCTTAATTCAAATGGATCAATTATAATGGGTATATTATTTATCTGATTAAATCCTATCAGAATTCCTGTAGCGTGGTGTTCTAAAGAGGTGATAGCAAAGGGAAAGCATGCAGATACGGCGGATGATGTAATCTCTCTGGTTATATGGAGTTGGTCATCCTGTATGGGCAATACAGACTTAAGTGCTTTATACATCTGAAAGGAAGGAACCTTTGGGGTGATCATAATAGAACTCATCTTTGCTTTTATCATAGTCGTCACCTTTTCCAGGGTCTTTTTATCATAAGCCTTAGCATCAATATAAAGGCTCATTGTAAACATCTTCTCTGTACCATTTTGAATTGCTTCCAATAAAGCCTTGGTATCCTCATGCTTCTGTATCAATTCCTGAGGTACAATTTTACCCTCAGCCTTTAGTCCATAAAGGTCAGTTTTTTGCTTCTTTATCTCAGTCTCCAATAATTTCACAGTAGATTCAATGGAATAGGGTGAGATATGAATACTTAAATCAAAATCCAGATTCATCTCAATTAACCTAGTTAACCATCCCGGTTCTACCAAGCGAGGATAATTTATGGCAGCTATTATCCTGTGAAATTTCTCTATCTGAATGTCATCTATATGCTTTATTATGGTTGAAGGGGATGTCAAATACCCTATGAGTTTGTCCTCATATTCATACACCCCTCCCTCTTCTACCGTTGTCTTTTTCTTTTTCTTAAACATTGGTAGAGACAAACCAGAGGGAAGCTTTATATCTGGAAATTCCATTTTGATTATAGTTCCTCTTCTACATAATAAACCTTTTTAGGTGCTTCATGCCACATCCTTTTATACATGGTAATAGGCGAAACAAATTCCTCATCTAATTTAAATGACTCTGTGAAATAGGATGAATAAAGGCTAAGAAGTTGCCTATTACCCAGTCTTTCTGCAATAATTCCCGAAAGACCCAGGGTTTCAATAACCGCCTTACATCTATCCTCCAGATTCATGATCGTCTTCTTTTCATCTGCAAACCTTTTGGCGGGAACTATTATGTAGAATAATCTGTCATTAATTTTATTGGCCTTTATATAATCATACATATACTCTGAAAAATGTTCATAATAGGCAAGAGCCATCTTATCATCTCTTTGCACAATCCTTCTCTTCAATGCTCCTAGATAATCACTTAAATCAAGGTTAACAGACTTCATCACAATCTGTATAGGAAAACTCAATGAATTTATAAATTCTAAGAATCCATATATCACCGTATCTTGGTCTTCTCTACTCAGGACCCCAAAGTTAATGGGCTTTACCTTTATCACACCAAGAACGCGACCGTCCTTCAAAAATACCGCATCCGCTCTAATTGATCTAATCTCCATCAACTTCCTTGCAGCGGGTGAAATCCATGATGACTCTTTCATCCCCTTAATATAGTAGAGATAATTTAAGAGATACATATCCAGATTGAACATTATAAAGCCTATAGCCAGAATAGCTACTAAAAAGACAGGTATGATGTATACATAAAACTCTAAACCGGAGAAAAATATAAGATAGAGAATTAAAATAGCTGCTACTAAGGCGTATATGGATTGCTTCACGGTTAATGGTCCAAATAACCTTTCCTCATATCTTATGTCAGTGGGAATTTTATATGGCATTTCTCCCTTGTTAATTACAACATTATATAAACTCCTATAAATATTTGTTTTTTGTGGGATATATTTCAGAAGATCAGATTCAGTTAAAATAAGAATAAAGGTAATAATCACAGATATTTTCAAATAACCTACTCTCTATCCAACTAATTCTCGTATTGTTTCTCTGTGGATAACTTGTCAAACTTTTTCAGATCTATCTTCTTTATCATAATATAATTATAGCTATGTAGAAATCCTTTAGGATTTCTAGCGTAAAAAATCTAACATACCTATATATGTTG
>QMZG01000008.1 GCA_003663045.1 Candidatus Altarchaeales archaeon | reverse complement strand
TACTTGTAGTGCTGGTTGTGGTTGTTGAGGTTGTCGTGGTTGTAGATGTACTTGTAGATGTACTACTAGATGTACTGCTAGAGCTGGTGGTACTTGTAGAGGTAGATGTGGTAATTATAATCCTGCACCTGCAATCGTATCTGCATTTACCATCACACGGTGTTCCAGTTGCATTTCCATCACACTCCTCCCCGGGCTCTACAATGTTATTTCCACAGCAGGGCATTGTTGCATTTCCCTTTCTGTCACAATCTGGATCTATGCCATAGCATGCTTTGGATTCACAGTAGTTGTCGCATATACCTGAGCATTTCTTACACATAGCGTCTGAGCAGTACTCCTTATACTCACAGACCTCTATACCTTTATCACAACAATTTATAATGGAATTTGCAGATATACATGATCTATAACCCTCAAATTTTTCATCACAACCTATTGTTAATGAACAGCCATTATAACCATCACAGGCCCCGTGGCATATATTGTCATATATTGCGGTGCAATCAGAGTCGCAACAGTCTTCGGGACAACTGATGTGGGTTTCATTTTCACTACAATCCCCATCCCCGCATCCTATAACCTTGATTGAGATAATATTCGAATGAGCAATTGGTGCATTAGTAGAAACAACCTCTATTCTCAATCTATACATACCTATCTTCTTTGTCTTGATCCTCCAGAGCTTAGAGCATCGTTCCCCCTTTTTAATGTTGAGGCATTTTTGGGGAATTTTATCTTTAGAATAAAGAGCGGCATAAGGACTAGTCTCAATATCTCCAAAAGACTCGCAACCCAATCCAGAACAATACTGTGGATAAATCTCTACTATACCACAAGAGGATCCATTACATACAGCGGTAGCTTCTATTTCAAATTCTCCATGTTCTTCAAATGAAGCATTCTCTACAGGCTTGTCAATAGTGACATTAATACATGCCCCTGATTCGATAGTCTCTTGAGCATGGGATGCATTAATAAAGACTGTTCCCAGTACCATGAAAATTATAATGTCCAAAAATATCTTGACTTTCATATAACCTATCTTTAGTTGTTAGAAAATAAATAGATTTTATTATCCAACTATCCTCAAAATCTCATTGGCATCCTCCAGAATCAGATCGCATTCCAATCTTTCAAATTCCCTCCTTAGTCTTTTCTTTTCTTCATCTTCGGAAACCGCAGAGAGACACCCAATTGAGAAGAAGCCGGCGTTCTTTGAAGCCGCGACATCATCTATGGAGTCTCCAACATAAACGGCATTGGTTTCTTTTTCATCCAAGTTGTATTTCTCACAGATCTTTCTCTTACATTCCAGCAACTGATCGGGTTCTGGCTTTCCAATCTCTACATCTTCACTGGAAACGATAAGATCTAAGGGAATAAACCTATCAAATTCATGTTTTTTTAGAACGAATTCTGCTTCAAACCTTTCCCTTCCAGTGGCAACCCCCATAAAGAATTTTTCCCTTAGTTTTTCCAGGCTTTTCAAATTGATCAATGCCTTCTCGTTTTTAATGAGCCCATCACTCTTTACAAAAATTGGCTCTTCACCATACTTCTCCCTAAAAAGCATTTCTCCCAGATAAAGCTCTTGGAATATTCTCTTTATCAGGTTTTGAAACCAGAATTTTTTTGCTATCTCCAGGTCTTCACCAAAGATCTCTTCTAGAGCCCTTTCGGTTCCTTCCAATCCACCACCCTCGTCTTTTATTCTTTCGGTGATATAACCCAGATCCAGTTGCAAATCAAAGCCTTTTGCTGTAGTGCCTAACTTCCTCAATTCATTAATCATGCCCTCAAAATCCTTCACAGAATCGCTCTTTATCTCTCTTTTGTCCAGGTCGTGAATCAACTTTGTAAGAAAACATAGTACTGAAGCATAGGTCAATTTCCAGTCATCATTAAATCTACCCACTAACTTAAATCTCTGTGTATCTCCAATCGTCATTAAATTCCTTTCCAGATTCAATCCAATAAGCTCTGAGAAATAATATTGTACAGCCTGCACAATTGCCCTTCTGTAGGAATCCCCGACATATATCAAGACGCCGTCAATGTCCCATACTATGATACCCGATTTCATAATACTCAGTTTCATTCTGGTTATTACCTCTAACCAATCCTAACTAATAGAATCTTCTGAGAAATTAATGATTTTATACTTAATAGTAAAAATTTATAATAGTTATTGATTGAATTTGTGATTAAATTGATAGACTTATCACAACTGAATGAAGGTCTAAAGAAGTTACCCGAGGGACATATTACGATGATCCTTGCTGATGCAGAGAACTACTTAACTGTTAATATACATACCTTGAAGTATCTATGTAACATAAGAGATATGCCAGGTATCTATATCACGGTAAATAGACCATACCATTCAATAAGTAAAATATTATTAGAGAACAAGATCAGAATTGATAGATTATTTTTTATAGACTGTATAACAATACAAGCGATGGGTGAAGTCAAACGGGAAGATAAATGCCTTTTTGTATCCCCTGGGGATTTGACCGATCTTGCTGTTTCTATTGATCAATGGGTGGAGGCCATTCCAGAGAAGGATAAGTTTCTGTTTATGGATTCTCTTTCCTCATTACTCTTCTATAACTCTGCCGGTACCCTTGCAAAATTTAGCCATTTTCTAACTGGAAGAATGAGGTTGTGGGATCTCAGTGGGATCTTTATGTCTTTGGAGAAGGAAGATGATCCCCATTTTCTTGATGATATATCACAATTTTGCGACGAGATAATAACAATAAAGGGGGCTAAAGAATGATATTTTACCTACTACTATATCTAACCGTAGGTATGTGTTTCCTTTCTTCAGTTTGGGTATACCAAAGCATAAAGAAGCTTACAAAGGGGCTTTTACGGAATTTTCTTAGATATATCCTTTTAATAACCATATGGGGCCTCATCTTCTCCACCTGGATCTTTTGCCTTAGTGTCGATTTGATTACTGTACCAGGTGAATCCTTCATACTACTATCCGTTGGCGTTTACGTAGCTATATTGTTCTTAATAGTATCCCGCATGGCTATATGCGCAAAAAAACTTGGGGAAGCCTACGGTTTTAGAGAGTGACATCATTTACTGTTTTTATTTTAAAATCGTAATTTAATCTATGGAGCTTATCTTCCTTGGTACCTCCGGTTGTGTTCCGACGAAGGAGAGGGGTCTATCTAGCATACTTTTAGATTACCTTAACGAATACTTCCTCTTCGACTGTGGTGAAGGAACCCAGAGACAGATGCGCATTGCTGGGATAAATTTCATGAGAATTGATAAAGTCTTTGTGACTCATCTGCATGCCGATCACTTTCTAGGCCTGGGTGGGATGATCCAGAGTATGGATTTCTTAGAGAGAACAAGACCTCTGGATATTTATGGACCCAGGGGTTTAGAAAAGACGATGGAGCATATGCTCTCAATGGGTACTTTTAAACTTGACTCCCTAGAGGTTCGGGTGCATGAAATAGATGAGGGGGTGGTTTTGAAGGGTGATCGTTACACCATTAGTTGCGCCAGAACTATGCATACCAACCATAGCTTGGCGTATTGTTTTGAGGAGGATCCAAAGAGAAAATTCCTCAAGCAAAAAGCCATATCTCTTGGAATTCCCGAAGGTAGATTATTCTCAAAACTTCAAAGGGGAGAAACCATAGAATTGAAGGGAAAGAAGATAACTCCAGATCAAGTTCTCAGCGATCCAATACGTGGAAGGAAGGTTGTTTATACGGGAGACACCAGGGTCTGTAATTCTGTAATTGAACTGGCAAAGAATGCAGATATCCTAATCCATGATGGAACCTACTCTCACGAAGATATAGAAAGAGAAAGCGTAAAAAAGGCAGGTCATTCCACTGCAAAACAAGCGGCGGAGGTGGCAAAAAAAGCAAATGTGAAAAAGCTTTATCTGACACACATCTCACAGCGTTATCCAGATGCAAAGCCATTGGAAAGGGAGGCGAGAGAGGTCTTCAAGGAATCTTATGTGGCAGAGGATTTTATGAAGGTGAGGGTGGAGAGGCATGATATTTAGGTTTCTTTTTCCATATTCTTTACACATGGGACCGTGGGGTAGCTTGGTTTATCCTCGTAGCTTTGGGAGCTATGGACCTGAGTTCAAATCTCGGCGGTCCCACTGATTTTATTCATCTCTTTTAACATATCTTCATCTATTTTTAGTTTTTTTGGATCGAATTTTAACTTTTGATTTTATCATATGTCTTCCAGCGCTTCTATCAGCTTCCTATTCTCTTCAGATGTTCCCACAGAGATCCTGACGTATTCCCCAATAAAGCCCGAGAATTTTCCAAAGGCTCTCACGATAATCCCCTTCTTTAGTAAATTTTCAAAGAACTCGGTGGCTTTTATTGGACTTACATCCATCAAAATGAAATTCGCCTCTGATCTGAATGCCTTGAATTTTTTACTCAATTCTCTAAACAGAATCTCTCTATCTATCTTTATCCTCTCTACCGTGGTTTTCATATAATCTTTACTATCTAATGCAGCTATTGCGGATACTAAAGCCAGGGAATTAACATTAAATGGTGGTTTTACCTTATACAATGCATTGATTATCCCCGAATTTGAGATTGCATAACCTATACGAAGACCTGCGAGTGCAAACGCCTTGGCGAATGTTCTCAAGACAATCAGATTGGGATATTCTGAGATCAATGGAACAAAGGATTTTCCATAGAATTCGTAATATGCTTCATCAACCACAGTAATCTTTCCCTGATCCAAAACGGCCTTTATATCCTCCTCCGAGATCACACCCCCGGTGGGATTATTTGGAGAGCACAAGATGAGGATATTCGCCTCTTTAGATTTTTCAATGAATTCATCCAACGGAAAACCAAAATCCTCTTTCAGATTTATCTCCAGATATTTTTCGCCCAATGCCAGAGTGAAAATCTTATATCCAGAAAATGATGGATTAACTCCAAGAATAGGACCCTTAAAAATTTTAAAAATGAGATCCATCAATTCATCCGAACCATTTCCAAGAATGACATTTTCTCTATCTACTTTACAATAATCGGCAACCTTTCCCCTGAGCTCTTCATCTCTATATGGATAAATATTTACCTCTTCAATCCCCTTCTGTAATGCTTCTATCACCCTCTGAGATGGACCATAGTTATTCTCATTGGAGGCTAATTTAATATAGCCTTTCATGGTCTTTCCGGGAATATAGGGTTCTATTTCCATAGCCCATGGCTTTATGAATTTTGAGATATCAAATTTCATCTTCAATTAGGATATGGATTAAGAATAATAAAAAAGATATTTATATTGCTCTCGTTAAGTATTAATTACAATGGATCAACCTATCGTGCTGGTGGTTGTTGGAATAACACTGCTATTATTTATCTACCTATTCTGGAAGGTGATAAAAAAGTTGCTGATCAATTCCCTCGTCGGAGTAATCCTGATATTGGTTTTAAATTTAGTATTTCAGGTGGGTATTCCCCTTAATTTATATGTACTGGCAGCAGTGGCATTATTTGGTCTTCCAGCTGTGGGAACATTATTGATCCTGCATCTGGGTGGAATGCTTTAAATAAAGCTTTAAATAAATAATCCAAGAATGAAAATCGCACAGGTAACTAAGTATTTTTATCCCAACCTTTTCTTTGGAAAAGAAAAGGTTGATCAAAAGAAAGGGAATTTCCCTCCGGGAAATTCAATTGTTGATCCCCATAATTTCTCTTTGGGGGTGAAGAACCTTCCTTTTTCCAAAAAGAAAGGGCTATAAAGAAAGAATTCGTAATTAGCTAACTAACAAAGCGAAGATTAAAGCTAACTATGGAGGATTTTACGAATCCAAGATTCGTAAAGCCCCAGACTGCGAAGCAGTCTTTGGGTTTTGGGGTGATAGACCTTTTGTGTGAACAACAGAGCTATCATTCCAGCTTAACGAAAAGGGCTATAAAGATGAAAATCGCACAGGTAACTAAGTATTTTTACCCTCATAGCGGGGGAATAGAAACCCATGTTTTTGGAATTTGCAATGGATTTATAGAGAGGGGTCACAAGGTCCTGATTTTCACCTCCAATGAGCCGTGGACTAAGAGACGGGAGAGACTCTACGGGATGAGAATCTTTCGCTCTTCGATATTCTTTACACTGTTTAATGGACCATTTGCTCCGGGAATATTCATAGACCTAATGAAAGAGGATTATGATCTAATTCATCTTCATCTGCCTGATCCCTTCAATAGTATCTTTGCATTAATAGCATCCAAGCTCAGAAAAAAGCCATTGATTGTGACCTATCATGCAGATATAATAAAGGATAAAAGGCGTCATAAGCCATTCAAATTTTTCTATAAATTTTTTTTAAATTGCGTCTTAAATAATGCCAGGAAGATTATCGCTACCTCACCAAATTATGTTGAAGGTTCAAATGTCCTGAAGAGATTTAAAAATAAAGTAGAGATAGTTCCGAATTTTGTATATATAGGAAGATTTAATCCGAGATTGAAAGGGGCAGGGATTGTAAGCCTCTATAGTTTGGAGAGAAAGAGGATAATCCTCTTCCTGGGAAGACTTGTACCATACAAGGGTGTTGAATACCTGATTAAGGCATTTAAGAAGGTTAAAGATAAAATCAAGGATTCTGCACTGATTATTGCCGGTGATGGCCCTTTAAAGGGGGAATTAAAAAAATTATCCCAGGATTTACAGATAGATGATGTTTTATTCGTTAGTGTCACAGAGGAGGATCTCCCACAGTATTATGCGGCATGTGATGTCTTTGTTCTCCCTTCTGTAACCAGACAGGAGGCATTTGGTATAGCACTCTTAGAGGCGATGGCTTGTGGTAAGCCGGTTATAGCTACCAACATAGGTGGAATGCCCTACGTAGTTAATGGAGCCGGGATTATTGTAGAACCAAAAGATATCAATGCATTAAGTTCAGCAATTTTAAAGATATTGCAGAATGATAAACTGTCTAAAGAACTTGGAAGAAAAGCCAGAGCCAGGGTAGAGAAGGAATTCAATCAAGACCTGGTTACGGAAAAGATCCTGAAGATCTATCGGTCTTTTCGATATTGGTGAAATTTACCGTGAGTTCAGGTACTGAACACACAATATCTACAGAGGTTTAGATGAAATGTTTAAATGTTTTAAGCGTCAGTGATACGCTAAACTTAAATCAAAGTGCCATTGCCTTATGGTTTGATTAATCTAAGCAGATCTTCGTGGATTCTTCCATTAGATGCAAGCATGTCTCTGGCTTTTAAATTAAAGGAATTCCCATCAAAATCCGTCACCTTTCCCCGGGCTTCTCTCACAATTACGGCACCTGCAGCCACATCCCAGGGATTCAATTTTATCATTAAGAATGCTTCCACCCTGCCACAGGCTACATATGAAAGTTCTAGGGCCGCAGCACCAATCTGTCTCAGGGTATTGTTAACTAGTTTTATCCTTCTAAAGATTTTTGACATGGTCTCTACCGTTTCTTTGTCGAGAGCATGACAAAAACAGATCACAGAATCTTCCATATTTTCTTGTTTAGAAACCTCGATCTTCTCATCATTGAGATGTGCACCTCTTCCCTTTTCAGCATAGAAGAGTTCATCTTGGAATGGGTAATAGACCACCCCCAAAATAGGTTCTTCTTTATAAGCGAGAGCGATGGAAACATTGAAGAAGGGATTCTTAATGCAATAATTTGTGGTGCCATCCAATGGGTCAATTAACCACGTGTATTCTGAACTTCTATCCTCCATTCCAGATTCTTCTCCAAGAAAAGAATAATCTGGGAATTCCCTATTCAGTATGGACTTTATAACTTTTTCGGATTTTATATCGGCATCTGTCACTATGCTCCCGTCCTTTTTATATCCCACTGTAACCCTTCCATAATACTTCATAAGTAGATCGCCAGCTTCTCTTGCAGCCCTTATTGCCATTTCCAGTTCCTTCGATCCCTTCATATTCTAGTCGTGTTCCTCAAACTTCCTGTCCTGAGCTCGATCCCTTTTCCTTATCCATTCCATGAGCATTGCTACATGCTCCTTCTCTTCATCCATGTTATGTTCCAGTATCTTTTTCAGTTCTACATCTCTTGTTGTATCGATCCTCTCCTGGTAGATGTTTATTGCTTCCAGTTCCTCTACCAGAGACTGTCTTGCCCTTTCCAGATCCTTGGTCTCTTCAGGTAATTTTTCCCAATCTTCATAGTGTGCCATTTTATCACCATATTTTACAGTAGTTCCGAACGTAAACCGTAACATTAATTAACATGAGAGGCTTTATTTTAATTATGAAAATCCAAAAGAAAATCCAAAGGCCCCATAACAATATGGGAAAACGGATATATATAATATACGAGCAGTAACGAAACTTCCGAATGATCAATAAACCTTAACCTGATTCCTGGAGCGAAGTTTACAGTGAGGGTTATGTATTCGTTGCTGGAGATTTGCCTCTACAACCCTGGGTATTGATAAACCTTCTGCACGATTTCGAGATAATCAAAAAAATCAAAGGGCTTGTTGGTACTGATGAGGGTAGATGCCCTCAGCATGTCGAAAAGAGGGCATATTTATGTCTTTGTAATGATAAATAGATAACAAGATGGGGATAAAAGATGGTGTTCATCTCAGTTTCGATGGTGTTATTCGGAACTACCGACAACGCAAATAACTAAAATGCAAGAATTCAATGCGGACCTTCACATCCATTCTAAGTATTCTGGAGGAACCTCTCAGAGCATGGAGTTGCCCTTGATAGCAAAGCAGGCTGAACTTAAAGGCCTTCATTTGGTTGGAACTGGGGATGCACTGAACCCTTCATGGATGAGACATATAAAGCACAATCTCTCTGAGGAGAATGATGGAATCTATTCCATAGAAAATTCTGAGACCAGATTTTTAATCACTACGGAGGTGGAGGATTCAAGAAGGGTGCATCATGTAATCCTCTTTCCCTCGATTTCATCCGCGGAGTCCTTGATGGAAAAATTCAAGAGATTCTCTTCTGACATTGAGAGGGATGGAAGACCACATCTCGGGCTTAATGGAGAGAGAATAGTTGATTATGTCAAGGAGGTTGGTGCCTTAGTTGGCCCAGCTCACGCCTTTACCCCATGGACTGCAATGTATAAGGAGTATAACTCTATTTTTGAATGCTATGGGGATAACACCAAAGAAGTGAAGTTTCTGGAACTTGGATTGAGTGCGGATACCTATATGGCGGACAGAATCTCTGAATTACAGGATTTGACATTCATGACAAATTCTGATTCACACAGCCCGTGGCCTCAGAGGCTGGGGAGAGAATTCAACAGGATTTCAATCAAAGAATTATCTTTTAATGAACTTAAAAATGCAATAGAAAGAAAGAACGACAGAAAATTTTCCCTGAATGTTGGTCTAAATCCAAGGGAAGGGAAATATCATCTAACCGCATGCAGTAGATGCTATCTTCGCTTTAGATTAAATGATGCCTTAAAATTAAATTGGAGATGCCCAGAATGCGGGGGTCCTATAAAAAAGGGTGTTTCTGATAGGATAAATGAACTCGCTACTTGGGAGAAGCCACTTCATCCCTGGCACAGACCCAAGTACATTCATATCCTTCCATTGGCAGAGGTAATATCCCTTGTCACAGGAATTGGAACCCTAACCAGTAAAAGCATAAGGGAAAGATGGAATTCACTTATTGAAAAATTTGGAACAGAAATTAAGGTTCTAGTTGATGTTGACATAAATGAAATAAAAAAAGAAGAACCAGATGTGGGAAAGATAATCGAGAGATTCAGAACCGGAAGGATGAGATATGTCGCCGGAGGTGGGGGTCAGTATGGGAGACCGACATTGAAGGATGAGAGGGATAACTTTTATGGGAGTGGGCAGAGGTCATTGGTAGATTTCTAAAGACTGACAAGGGCTATTTTAATTTTTATTTCTGAAATTGCTTTTTATATAAGTAATTCAATAATAATTATGAGTTTAATTCTCAAATTAAATTTAGATATAAGATTGAGGCGATTTCTTTGGAATCAAAAATCCTGAAAGGAACTACAACAATTGGATTGACCTGTAGTAACGGGATAGTATTTGTTACGGACAAAAGGGCATCTTGGGGAACCTTCGTAGCGAGTAAGAGGGCAAAGAAAGCCTTCAAGATAAATGATATTGTAGGAGCGACTGTTGCCGGTTCGGTAGGTGATGCCGAAGCCCTTATGAGATTGATGCAGGCAGAAGCAGCATTATACGAAATGAATAACAAAGAGAAGATGTCTGCTAAGGCGGTTGCTACTTTAATGGCAAACATCCTTCAGGGAAGTAAGGTCTTCCCCTATTTGGTTCAGGTTTTGGTTGGTGGCATGGATGAGAAGGCTACCCTTTTTACTCTAGATCCGATAGGTGGCTTAATTGAAGAAAAGATGGCGGCTTCAGGTTCTGGATCCCCCATGGCATATGGTGTTTTAGAACTGGAATATTCAGAAGAAAGGAATGTGGAGGAGAATATCCCCATTGCACTAAAAGCAATGACTTCTGCTATGGGAAGAGACACCGCTACGGGGGATGGTATAAATCTGGTAACTATAACAGAAGAGGGCTTTAAGGAATACAAAGATGAGGAGGTAGATGAATACCTCAAGAAAATTTCAAAAAAATAGATGATTAATCTTTGATTAATCCTTTGGATTGGGTTAGGTAATCTATTTAGTCTGTTGATTTTTAATCTAACTACAGTTTTTATTTTTACTTCAGTGTGGAATTTAGATGAAAGATATTAATCTTCAAAAATTTTTTGAACTTGATGGAGGTGGGTTTCTTGGAATTTAAGGATATTAAACAGATCATAAGAGAGAATGCCCCCGAGGGAAAGATAGTGAAGATAGATCTGGAGGGACCAAAGATAGTTCTCTATACTAATGATCTCCTATTCTTTATAGAGCACAATGAGGAGGTAAGAAACCTTGCTACAATACTGAAAAAGAGGATAGTCATTAGGGCGGTCCCAGTGGATTTAATGGAGCCAGAAAAAGCCAAGAAGGTTGTGGAGGAAATAATTCCAAAGGAGGCGAATATCTCTGGGGTATATTTTGATCCCAATTTTGAGGAGATTCATATAGAGGCCGAAAAATTAGGCTTAGTTATAGGAAAGCAGGGAACAACCCTGGATGAGATAACTAAGAAAACAAACTGGAATCCCAAGTTGTTGAGAAAACCTCCCCTCGAGTCCGAAACAATAAGGGGCATTAGAAAGGTGTTGTATGAGAGTAGTGGGGAAAGGCAAAAGATTTTAAGGGCCGTGGGAAGAAAGATATATAGAAAACCAGATGCCGAATGTGACTGGATAAGGATCACTCCATTGGGTGGAGCGAGAGAGGTTGGCAGGTCATGTTTCTTACTACAGACACCAGAGAGCAATATCCTTGTAGACTGTGGGATAAATACGGCCGCCTCTGGAACAGATAGATTTCCGGATTTCAGGGCGGCGAAATTAGAAATAGAAAGATTGGATGCTGTGGTAATATCTCATGCCCATCTGGATCATGTCGGATTTCTGCCTTATCTCTATAAATATGGCTACTCTGGCCCAGTATATTGTACGGAACCCACTAGAGATTTAATGACCCTGCTTCAGTTAGATGCGGTAGAGATAGGGGAAAGAGAGGATAGAGAACTCCCCTATTCTTCAAAGGAGATACAGAACATGGTGAAGCATACAATTCCACTGGAATACGAAGAGGTAGCTGATATCACTCCAGATATGCGCGTTACTCTGTATGATGCCGGTCACATTCTTGGTTCGTCAGTAGTTCATTTACATATAGGTGAGGGTCTTCACAATATTGTCTATACGGGAGACATAAAGTTTGGGGATACGCGTCTCTTAGAAGCGGCAAATTATGAATTTCCCAGAGTAGAGACCCTGATCATGGAGAGCACCTATGGTGGGAGATATGATATACAGCCACATAGGAGAGATGCAGAGAGGATACTCATACATACCATTCAGGAAACCGTGAAAAATAAAGGTAAGGTTCTGGTTCCAGTATTCTCTGTGGGAAGATCTCAGGAGGTGATGATGGTGTTAGAAAATTACTACAGATACGGCGAACTAGAGGTTCCGGTATTTCTGGATGGAATGATCTGGGAAGCCACTGCCATTCATACATCCTATCCAGAGTATCTAAAAAGGCATATTCGCCACAGAATTTTCAATGGATATAACCCATTTTTAGCAGAAACATTTGAAAGGGTGAAGGCAAAGGAGAGACAGAGCATAATTGAATCTAAGGAGGGTTGTGTAATTCTAGCTACTTCTGGAATGATGACTGGGGGACCTTCATTAGAATATTTTAAGAATTTTGCTGAGGATCCAAAGAATACATTGGCCTTTGTTGGTTATCAGTCTGAAGGCACTTTGGGAAGGAGAATACAGAATGGCATTTCTGAATTGCCAATAGAAAAGGACGGAAGAACTACCGCATTAAAGATAAACATGCAGGTAAAAACCATAGATGGATTTTCTGGACATGCAGATAGAAGACAGCTTTTGGGTTATTGCAAGAAGATTTACCCCAAGCCTAAAAGGGCATTGATAGTTCATGGTGAGGAGAAAAAGGCATTGAATCTTGCTTCTACATTAAATGAGATGTTCGGCTTTGATGCAAGTGCGCCACAGAATCTGGATACGATAAGATTAGTATAAGTTTAATCATCAAATGCCCATCTATTTTTCCCTCACTATGTACCATACATCATTTTTCTTTGCAGCAAAGACCAACTTTCCGTTAACCTCGATAGAGGATAAAACATCACCATACTTCTTGCCCTCTTTACCATCATAGACGATAAACTGCTTGTCTCCTTCTTTTGCCCAATAAGCCAACTTTCCGTTGATTTCAGTGAGATACTCAACATAATCATACCCCTTACCTTCTTTACCATCATAGACGATAAACCGCTTGCCCCCTTCTCCTGCTACATAAGCCAGCTTTCCGTTGATCTCTTTAGGAGAACTAACGAGATCATACCTCTTGCCTTCTTTACCATCATAGACGATAAATTCCTTGTTATCTTTTTTTGCCACATAAGCCAACTTTCCGTTGATCTCTGTAGGCGATTCGGCATCATCATAGTTCTTGCCAATTTCCTTGCCATCATAGACGATAAACCGCCTGCCTCCCTCTTCTGCCACATAAGCCAACTTTCCATTGATCTCTTCAGCAGGGGAATAAACATAATCATACCTCTTGCCTTCTTTACCATCATAGACGATAAACCATTTGTTTCCTTCTTTTGCCACATAAGCCAACTTTCCGTTGATCTCTTTAGGATAACTAACATAATCATACCTCTTGCCTTCTTTACCATCATAGACGATAAACCATTTGTTTCCTTCTTTTGCCCTATAAGCCAGCTTTCCATTGATCTCTGTAGGAGATTCTGTAGGAGTTCCAACGT
The DNA here is from genome assembly GCA_003663045.1 of Candidatus Altarchaeales archaeon. Classification (GTDB taxonomy): domain Archaea; phylum Altiarchaeota; class Altiarchaeia; order IMC4; family QMZM01; genus QMZG01. Next base: position 2,866 of record QMZG01000008.1, on the reverse strand, counting down.
GATCATACCTCTTTCCTTCTTTACCATCATAGACGATAAACCATTTGTTTCCTTCTTTTGCCACATAAGCCAACTTTCCGTTGATCTCTGTAGGCCATTCGACATTATCATACCTCTTACCTTCCTTGCCATCATAGACGATAAACCGCCTGCCTCCCTCTTCTGCCACATAAGCCAACTTTCCGTTGATCTCTTCAAGGGAATAAACATCATCATACCTATTGCCTTCTTTACCATCATAGACGATAAACCGCCTGCCTCCCTCTTCTGCCTTATAAGCCATCTTTCCATTGATCTCTTCAGGGGAATAAACATAATCATACCTCTTACCTTCCTTGCCATCATAGACGATAAACCATTTGTTTCCTTCTTTTGCCACATAAGCCAACTTTCCGTTGATCTCTTTAGGATAACTAACATCATCATACCTCTTACCTTCCTTGCCATCATAGACGATAAATTCCTTATTATCTTTTTTCGCCCAATAAGACAGCTTTCCGTTGATTTCAGTGAGATGCCCAACAAGATCATACTCCACCCTCTGCTCTATAAATTCTATTTCTGCCCGGATAGAAGTGGTGGTCACAGTAGTAGTGATCGTAGTAGCCTCTATTGTAGTAGAAGTGATTGTTTCCTTCAGGACATCTTCGATACAACCAGAAAATACCAGTACTAAAGCCAAAATCAAAACGGGATAGATTTTTTTCATATTAAGTTGTACATAATTTATTAAAATAAAAATGCACCCTTTTTTATATTCTACCCACAGGCATTACATACAGCGGCTCTTCCTTCTCCAGATTCAGAATCTTCTTCATTTTATTATCATTAAATGCTCCAACAACTACCGTTCCCAAATCAAGGCTCTGACACTGCAAGTAAACATTCTGGGCTGCATGACCCGCCTCCATATGCACATATTTAATGCCGCGTTCTCCATATCTGGAAGTGGTTCTCTCATAGACGGCACAAAAAACCAGATCAATGGGGGCATCTTCTACAAAAGACTGACCCAATGCCGCATCTGTCAATCTCTTTCTATAGTCACCGGATATGGTTCTTTTTAGAGAATGTTCCTTTGGTATATAATGATAAATTCCAGGGGCAATTCCCTCTAATTTCCCCACAACAACATAGATCTCCAAGGGATAGGTGGCGCCAGCAGATGGTGCCGCTCTCTTATATCCCCGTTTCTCAGTAATACCCTGGGCAGCCCAAAGGATCTGTGAAATTTCCTTCAGAGAGAGTGCCTCATCCCTGTAGCTTCTAACAGACCTCCTTCTAAGAATGGCTTCCTCTACACAGGTATCACTTTCATATCTTGGCTCGGGAAGTTTTATCAAATCTTGATTTTTCATCATCTTATTATTATCTTTTCCTTTCTCTTTTAATAAAATATCGAAAATCTGGAATACTACTGCAATTGAAACTATTGCAATTAAAAATAAAACCAAAAATTCTGTTTTATCCATTTTACTTTTCTGATCCCAATAATATATGGATTAAGAATGAAAAATCAAAATCTTTCCAGTGTTTTTTCTGATTTTGATTTTGTTCTTATCTGCATGTATCATGCTGAAAATGATAGGGTAATATGAGGAAAAATTTATTGGAAATCTATAACATTCTATTTAAAAAATTTGGAGAGCAGCACTGGTGGCCAGCCGAAACGGAGTTTGAGGTAATTGTTGGGGCAATTCTCACCCAGGCGGCGGCATGGAAAAATGTCGAGTTAGCGATAGAAAATCTCAGGGTTGAGAATCTCTTAAATCCAGAGGGGATATACAAGACAAAGGAATCTAAACTCAAAAAACTTATCAGGCCTGCTGGCTACTTCAATGCCAAGGCAAGGAAGCTTAAAGAATTTGTAAATTTCTTATTCGAGAATTACGATGGAAATCTCAAATTGATGCTAAATCAGCCTCACGAAAAACTTCGAAATGAACTTCTTTCCATATGGGGTATTGGTCCTGAGACTGCAGACTCAATTGTTCTTTATGCTGCAAATAAGCCCAGTTTCGTTGTTGACGCATATACAAAGAGAATCTTTTCCAGAATTGGTTTAGTCGATGATGATATAAACTACGAGGATCTTAAAAAATTTTTTGAGGAAAATCTGCCAAGGAATGTAAGGCTATATAATGAATTCCATGCCCTTCTCGTCAGACTTGGGAAGGAATATTGCAAAACAAAGCCACTGTGTGATGAATGTCCTGTCAAAGAGGTATGTGAAGGTCCAAATTGATGTTAGTGTGTGAAATGAAAAGGGTTGATTCTATGGAAACCTTCAAAAAGGAAGTGATGGAGAAGGATGCACTGAACAGGATCAAGTGGGATCCTGGGTTGAAGCGGGAGGAATTTGATGTTTTTTATCTGGACAGGATTTCGGGGAGATTGTCAAAGGTAAATTTCTCGGAGATTGAACTGGAGGGGGATTTCTTAAGGATTGGGGATAATTTGATTCCCATGCACAGGATAAGAAAGATTGAATGGAAAGGGAGGGTTGTTTGGGAGAGGAGGAGGGGTTGAAAACAAGAAGTATTTATTTTAGTATTCATAATAATCTAAACATGGTCAGAAATATTGATCTCTTCTTCGATCCACAAAGCAGGGAATATGTTGTGGTCTCAGAGGGTCACCATTTGCGGATGAGTGAAAATGAGTTCAAGGACATCAGAGGTAGTATGAATGGAATTGCACTTGCATTTTTGATGAAGTCAAAAAAGAAATAATCTAACAAATTAATTTGGCTCTGTAGAAAACCTGCATGTATAAGTAGGAGTTTCCCCCTTCTTTGTAATAAAGAAGGAGGAACCTACAATGAAAATTAGGGAAAACATGCTTATAAAGTTTGTTCGAACTGCTC
>QMZG01000007.1 GCA_003663045.1 Candidatus Altarchaeales archaeon | reverse complement strand
AGGGGTGGGATGAGAAAATCTCGTCCAGTAGCAGGTAGAAGACCCAAGAGGATGGGTGTAACGAAGATCACCCCGGCAAAATCCATTCAAAGGATAGCAGAAGAACGGAGTCAGAAAAAATTTCCAAATCTTGAGGTTCTTGGTTCTTATTGGCTTTGGGAGGATGGGCAGTATAAATGGTACGAGGTGATCCTTGTAGATCCCAACCATCCCGTGATTCAGAGTGATGGAGACATAAACTGGATCTGTGAAAAGCAACATACAAAGAGGGTTTTTCGAGGATTAACACCGGCAGGTAAAAGAGGTCGTGGCTTGAGAAAGAAAGGCAAAGGAGCGGAAAAGGTAAGACCGAGTATAAGAGCAAAAGGAAGGAAGGCGAAGTGAATTTATTTCTTTTTCATTATTTAATTCCAAATAAAAAAATATTAAACATGTTGATCATCATTATGCGGTATTGCTTCGCAATACTGCTCATCGAATTCATAATTCATCATGAATTAAAATTCATGCCAGTTGCCTCGGTAGCTCAGTTGGTGGAGCGTCTGGCTGTTAACCAGATGGTCGCAGGTTCAAGTCCTGCCCGAGGCGTAGAAAAGTTAGACACTATAGACACTACATAAAGGGCCCGTAGCTCAGTTCGGTTAGAGCGCTCGACTCATAGAGCCCTTTTCTTTCTTACAAAGAAAGAAAAGTGCTTCACTCCAAAAGAAATAAAAATTTTGGTGAAGTGGAAAGGTTTGAGTTATCGAGTGGTCGAGGGTTCGAATCCCTTCGGGCCCAAAAGAAAAAATAAGACGCCTTTGGCGTCTTTCTCATCCGACAGACTCGAATCCTTCGGATTCAAGCTAATAAGTGCGATAGCCAGTATAGGTGAAAAAAATGATAATGGAGGTTGGCAGGGTTTGCAGGAAGGTCAGAGGGAAGGATGCTGGAAAGTACTGCGTAGTGGTAGAAAGGATAGATAAGAATTTCGTGCTGATAGATGGAAAGGAGATGAAAAGGAAGAAAACTAATGTTCTCCATCTGGAGCCATTACCGAAGGTTCTTGACATAAAGAAAGGTGCAGCTACCGAGGATGTGATAAAGGAATTAGAGAAAGAAAATTTTGCCTAAACTCATTATGAAATTTGAAATTCTTAGAGAAATTCTGGTCAAGTCAAGAGAAGAGACCGATCCGAGGTATGGTTGTGATCCTGAGAAGAGAGAACTCAAGGAATATCTTGGGAATGGGATTGTAAATCTTGACAAGCCACCTGGACCCACCTCGCATCAAGTAACTTCTTGGGTTAAAAAAATTTTGAATTTGAAAAAGGCAGGTCATTCTGGAACTCTGGATCCAAAGGTAACTGGCGTTCTCCCAGTCGCTCTTGAAAATGCAACTAAGATTGTTCAGGCATTGTTACTTTCAGAGAAGGAATATATATGCCTAATGTCTTTACATGGCAATGTTTCTGATGATAAACTTAGAAAAATTTTTAATTATTTTCAAGGAGAAATATTTCAGACACCGCCCCTAAGATCTTCAGTAAAAAGGGGGTTGAGAAAAAGAAGGGTATATCAACTAAAGATTTTGGAAAGAGAAAATAGAGAGGTACTTTTTAATGTTCGGTGTGAATCCGGGACATACATCAGAAAATTGTGTCATGACATGGGTCTCGTCCTCGGTGTGGGGGCGCATATGCGTGAATTAAGAAGAACTAAGGCTGGACCCTTTGATGAAAATTCCATTGTTAAATTGCATGATCTGAAGGATGCCTATGAATTCTATCTTGAAGATAATGATGAGAGTTATCTTAGAAGGTATATCCTGCCGGTGGAGAAAGCAGTTCAGCATCTGAAAAAAATATGGATAAAAGATTCTGCAATCGCCGCAGTTTGTCATGGCGCAAATCTCAATGCTCCGGGGGTGAGTAAATTAGAGAAAGGAATTCAGAAGAATGAGTTAATTTCCTTATTCTCTCTAAAGAATGAATTAGTCGCCCTGGGAAGAAGCATCAAGACGTCGGAGGAGATCTATGAGATGAAAACGGGAACGGTGGTCGATCTGGAGCGAGTGATTATGAGCCCTGATGTATATCCAAAAAAGTGGCATAAAGCGGAGAAGATTGAAAATATTTAACTGAAATCTAAAATTGTAACATGGATAAGAAATTGTTGGAGATATTGGCATGTCCAAAATGTAAGGGGGATTTGGAATTTAGGGATAATTCCTTGATCTGTCATAAGTGCAAACTCAGGTACAGGATTGAGGATGATATCCCCATCATGCTGATTGATGAAGCAGAAAAGATTGAAGAGTGAAGCCGAGGTGGCGGAGTATGGCTTAACGCGCGGGCCTGCTAAGTCCGTTCCCCTCTGGGGAGCTTGGGTTCAAATCCCAACCTCGGCGCACCTTTTTCTTTCTTTAGAAAAGAAAGAAAAACGTGCACGAAAAAGAAAGAAAAGGAATTTACTCGCAGATTCAATAGTTTCATATGTGTTGAATTCATAGTGGGTTGCAAAATAACCCATTGTTTGGTCAACCTTTCTTAAAGGTTGATTTAGAAACCCGACTTCGCCAAATTGTCAGATCTAAAAATCCTTAGAATCTCTTTCAGACTTGAAATGACATAATTCGGTTCTTCCTCCTTATCTTTTGGCATTTGACCCCTGTATTTCCCCTTCACTATTTGGATAGTTACCATTCCAGCTCTATTGGCTCCTAGGATGTCTTTATCTAGCCTATCACCAACCATAGCTGTCTCCTCTGGTTTACAGCCTATCCTCTCGGCAGCCAATCTAAATATCTCAATATCTGGTTTTTCTTTTTTAATCTCCTCAGAGATTACCACTGCATGGAAAAAATGCTGCAATCCCAGACGAATTAATTTTTCCCATTGTTTTACTGCTACCCCATCGGTTATTATACCAAGTTTATAACCTTTGTCTCTCAATGCCAGCAACGTAGGAATAGTATCTGCAAAGGGCACCAGGTATGCTAACTTGGTAGTATGATAGGCTACGATTCCCGCGGCGATTATCCTGGGATTTTCATCATAGCCAAATTTTTTTAATAATTCATCAAAATGATATTGATAATTAGAACCAAATTCTTTCACGATATCTTTTAAAGCCTCAAGACCATCCTCCTCTCCTATATCCAGACCTGCCTCTATCATAGCCTTTATGGCATTTCTCCTAACCATCTCTGTCTGCAATGTGCTATCATAGAGGGTATCATCAATATCAAAAAACACGGCTTTAATTTTGTTCATTTCATTAATTATAATGGATACTGATTTAAAATGGGGATAACACTGAGATGTATAGATTGTGGTAAAGAATTTGAACCAAGTGGGATATATGAGTGTAGTAATTGCGGTGGTATCTTTGATGTGGTGCCTGACTTGGATTTCATAAGGGAAAAAATTTCCAAGAGATTATTTGATTCCAGATTGGGATCAAGAGAATTTCCCTACAGAAGTGGGGTCTGGCGCTTTAGGGAGCTGATTCATCCCCTAGTTAAAGATAAGGAAATTGTCTCAAGACCAGAGGGGGATACCAATCTGTATTCTCACAAAAAGGTAATCCAATATACTGGAATAGAAAATATCTTCATGAAACACGAGGGGGAAAATCCAACCGGCTCTTTTAAGGACAGGGGCATGACGGCAGGCATTAGTGAGGCAAAAAGGCTCGGAATGAATTTAGTGGCGTGCGCATCCACCGGAAATACATCCGCTTCTATGGCCGCGTATGCCAGTATGGCTGGAATGAGATCAATAGTGTTTATCCCAGAGGGCGAGATCGCCTTTGGAAAATTATCTCAGGCCATGGCCTATGGCGCCCAAGTATTTCAGGTTAGTGGAAATTTTGATGATGCCATGTCTCTTGTTCAGAAATCTTCTAGAGAATTAGGAATATACCTTCTCAATTCTATAAATCCCTGGCGGGTTGAAGGTCAAAAGTCTATCATGTTTGAATTGATACAGCAATTAAACTGGAGTTCTCCGGATTGGGTGGTGGTTCCAGCCGGGAACCTGGGAAATACATCGGCATTTGGAAAGGCATTTGATGAACTTGAAAAATTAGAATTAATAGAAGAGATTCCAAGAATTGCATCTATTCAAGCAACGGGGGCAGACCCATTCTACAGGACCTGGAAGGAAAAGAAAGAAGAACTAAAGCCAGTGAAAGATCCCGAGACCATAGCCACGGCAATAAAGATAGGCAATCCGGTAAGTTGGAAAAAGGCATTAAGGACAATAAAACTGACTAATGGTATTGTTGAGGAAGTCACAGATCAGGAGATCATGGATGCCAAAGCCGTGATCGATTCCTCGGGAATTGGATGTGAACCAGCATCCGCGGCTTCAGTAGCTGGAGCAAAGAAGCTGGTAGAAAGCGGTATGATTGACAAAAAAGAGAGGGTAGTTTGTATAATAACAGGAAATATCCTCAAGGATCCAGATGCCACTATTAATTATCATTTGGGAAAATTGAAAGGAATTTCTCCGAGATTTCCTAATAACCCCGTTGTGATAGAAGCAAGTTTAGATGCTGTGAGAAATGTAATTTAGTGCTCATAAGGAACGCCAATGTGTCATTAACAAATCTCACATCAAAAAGCCATTGCCTTATAGATTAGAGATAAAACAATCAAAAGAAGAACGAATCCAAGAACATAGAAAGCCATTGAATCGCCCTTCTCTGGAGGTGTTGGGATTGTAGCCGTGGTACTCGTTGATACTGCTGAGGTTGATGTCGATGTTGTTGTTGAGGTACTTGTAATCGTGGTTGTTGTAGAAGTAGATATGGTAGTTGTTGAGGTAGGTGTAGTAGTCGTGGTAGGGGAGTAAACCCTGAAATCAATCCTCCTTTGAATTCCGCCATAATTTGCCTCTGCCACATAATTCCCCTCTTCTCTTGGTGTAAAACGAAAATCTTCGTTCAGATCGCCAAGTCTACTTACGCCCCTGCACATGGTACACGAAGAGGTAAAATAGGGTCCTCCAACAAGTTTAAATCTATTCTTCTCAACCTCTTTCATGATGGTAAAACCCCCTCCAGAAGAACCTATATCATATACCTCTATATGAAATGTTATAGTCTCATTTAGCATCAACTCTGTCTTGTCTGAAGTGAGTATAACCGTTGTTGATGAAGCTGTTGCCGAGAAAACCATGAATACTATCAAGATAAATTTTTTCATCCTACCTTAAATTAATCTCTCCAGGATTAATTCTGCGGCCCTTTTTCCGGAGAGTAGCATCCCACCAAAGATGGGGCCCATTCTGGGAGCGGCGAAGACCGCATTGGCCGCCATTCCCGCAACAAATAATCCCGGATAAACCTCTTTGGTATTTTCAACCACTAACCTTTCAGACTTCTCAGCCCACATGGATCTTTCACCTTCAATCTGCCCCGATGGTGTATTTAGCTTTCCAACCTTTTTTTGTGCTACCTTACAAATCTCAGCATCATGACCAGTTGCATCTATCACAAATTTGGATGAAATTGCCAGTGGATCGACATGAAGACCCGCTATTTCCACAGCAGTCCAATTTACCACTACGCCAGTGATCTTATCCCTCCTTATCATCACATCTTCTACCGAGATACCATTAAAGATCCTTGCACCAGAATCAATTACCATCGAAGCTAATTTTGCCACCGATTCGATAGAATTTGCTATAAATTGATCACCATCTTTTTTATATTTTATTCCAAATTCTTCAAGGATTTGAACTGCATTCTCCTCAACCACTATTCTTGGGAAGAGCATCCCTCCACCCCACATTCCTCCACCCACAGAAAGTTTTCTCTCGAAAATAGCCACCTTCGCTTTACCATCTGCCAGATACCTTGCAGCTACTAAACCAGAGGGGCCCCCACCTACGATAGCTACATCCAATTCCAAACTGTCTAGAAAATCTTTAACCGCATTTTCTACTATAACCCTGGTGATTTTTGTTTCAGAGATCATTTTACCCAAATTCATTCTATTTTTTGATTTTTAAAGACTGCTACATTTATATTTATACTTTTATGATAATTTTTATGGTAATAGATAAAAATATCACAGAAATATCACAAAATGTATATCATCATTATCGGCTGTGGTGTCACAGGTGCTGCACTGGCAAAACACCTATCAGGCGAAGACCATGAAATAGTTATTGTGGAGAAAGATGAAGAAAGGGCCAAGACATTGGCAGAAACAATGGATGCCCTGGTGATCCATGGTGATGGTAGTGAGCCCGAGATTCTACAGGATGCCGGCATTGAAAGAGCAGATGCCGTCGCTATCCTAACAAGGGATGATAATACAAATCTAACAATCTGTCAGATCTTGAAGAAATTTGATGTGAAGAGGATTGTTTCCAGAGTAAATGATCCCAGTAAGCAAGACCTATATATCGGCTTAGAAATTACTGCGGCGATAAGTCCAATCTCGGCTGTAGTAAGTTACTTTAAGAATGCGCTAACTCTGGGAAAGAGTAGAAGCCTGGTATCAATCGCAAAGGGGAAGGCTGAAATCTTGGAGATAAGGGTTTCTGAGAAACTAGATGGAAGAAAAATCAGAGACATAGATCTCCCCAATGGGGCAATAATTGGCTTGATAACTCGCAATGGTGATGTTCTCATTGGTTCACCAGATGAAATTGTTAAAAAGAATGATCTCCTTACCATAGTTACTAAGACCGAAGCTTCAAAGGATGTTGTGACTATGCTAAAAGGATGATATTTATGCTGGTGATGGTATAGGCACTGGATACTCCTTAAGTAAGTCTCTTTTTCTGAGTTCCCTCATTAATTCATCGTATCTACTCTTTATTGCCGACTCGGGAACATCAGTAAAACCTTTAATTTTTTGAGCCTGCTTATCTTCTGTTATTTTTGCAGCTAGATATATAGCTGCCGCTGCTATACTAATAGGTACCTTGCCGGCTATAATTCCACATTTCCTTGCTTTCTCCAACAGCTCCATGGCCTTAGCCTCAGTTTCCCCAGAAATTCCTCTTTCGCTCGCTAACCTGGGGATATAATCTGCTGCTGTAATCACGGGCATTCTCATACCTAACCTTCTGCAAATTGTTCTGTAGCTTCTTCCAATGTCCTTCCTCGTTACACCAGATACTCCCTCTAATTCCTCCAATGTCTTGGGAACCTTATGAGTTCTGGAGATAAGGTAGATTATTGCAGCAATTACACTCTCTATTGACCGTCCCCTAACAATTCCCTTATTTACACATTTTCTATAAAGCCTAGCACATTCCTCCTTGATATTATTAGGAACATTGAGATGAGCACACATCCTGTCCAACTCAGGCAATGCTATAGAAAGATTTCTGTCAACAGATGTTCCCATTCTGGATCTTCTTTGCCATTTTCTAAGTCGGTAGAGTTGAGCCTTTCTCTCTGATGGAACGGCACTCCCTTTGATGTCTCTATCGTATCTGTCAATTTCGGTAGTTAGCCCAATATTCTGTTTTGCAAATCTTAAAGGACCTCCAGTCCTTGCCCGTTTATTCATTTGTTCTTCATCAAATGCCCTCCATTCGGGACCGAAATCGAATAGTGTATCAGCCAGGACTAAACCACAATTTCTGCACAGTACCTCACCATGCTTGTAGTCAACTATTGTCTGTTTACTTCCACACGCCTTACAGATATACATCTTAATTCACCACCATCACTTAGATATAAAAATGAAACAATTTACCCTAAAGGTAATCAAATGTCAAATGCTCAATACCTCAAAACTTTTGATCTCATACTTCTTGCAGTAACGCAACCACCTGTGAGAACATATCAACACAGGAAATATCCCATAACCTCTTCCCCTACAATATACTATATATGCTTTCACCTATAAATACTTTTCGGTTGAGTAGGCTTTGGGACAAATCTACCTTTGCCCTGTTCCGAAGGGAGCTTTGGTGAATTTTCAGATTGGCAACTTCCTTTATCCACAAAACGTTACCAAAAAAATTCACACAGGCAGCTCAATCTTCACTCTATCCCCATCCTTCAATCCCAGCTTTTTTCTCAGATTAAATTCACTTATGATCTCTACATCCTCTTTGTGATGGGTTCTCTTTGGAACTATCAAATAACAATTATACTTTTTTTGATTTATTAAAAGTTTTACTGGTGCAAATTTTATAGAACCGAATGTTCTGCCCCCTCTTTTGAATCCATTTATTATCCCTGTGGTGAATCTTTCCAGATTTAAAATTTTCTCCAATGGTTTAACATTCAATGTCCCAAGAAAGGGTTTTATTCCCAGGCTCTTCTCGATCTTTTCTGAATATTCCCTCACATAATAAGCCCCCTCTCCGATACCCGTAATTACGGTTCCCTCTATCAAATTTTTAGATTTTCCAGTTTCAATAAATTCCTTCAGGTTTAGATACATCTCATTCAAGATATCGTAACCCTTAGATGTCAATTGAATCTTCTGTCCCTTTTTCGTCTTCGTTCTTTTGATTATGCCATCATTTTCCAGTTCTCTCATGTAGCGAGAGGCACTCTGCTGTGAAATTCCCAGAAAATTTCCAAATTCGGAAGAAGAAATAGAGACCCTATCACCCGCAGACTTCATAACCCTACTGATTTCATATAAGAATAGAATCTTGCGGTTCATTTCAAAGAGATGTTCTGCTTTCTAGATCTCAATCCCCAATTCTCTAGCGATTTCTTCATACCTGTTCCTTATTGTTACCTCGGTGACACCAGCTAAGCGACCGGCAATCTCCTTCTGAGTTTGTTTGTCATTTGTAATCTTTGCCGCCAGATAGATTGCTGCTGCTGCCACTCCTGTGGGGCCCCTCCCGGATGTCACACCCTTCTTTCTTGCCTTCTCAAGAATTTCAATAGCCTTTGCCTCTGTTTCTCCAGAGAGTCCTAACTCAGAAGCAAATCTTGGAACATAATCCATTGGCGTAGTAATGGGCATCTTTATATCTAATTTTCTACAAACGAAACGATAGCTTCTACCAATGTCCTTTTTTTTAACACCAGATACCTTTTCTAGTTCATCCAAGGTCTTGGGGAGTTGATGTTGTCTCGAAATTAGATAGATTGTGGCAGCTACAACACTTTCTATTGATCTCCCCCTCACCAGGTGCTTAGCCACAGCTTTTCTATACCACATAGCACATTCTTCTTTAATATTATTTGGGATATTCAAACAGGCACACATTCTGTCTAACTCTGGAAGTGCAATGGAGAGGTTTCTCTGAACAGAATCTGACATCCTGGAACGACGTTGCCACTTCCTTAATCTATAAAGCTGGGCTTTTCTCTCGGGATGAATTAAACCCCCCCTAATGTCTCTGTCATATCTATCAATCTCGGTAGTAAGGCCCTTATCCAATTTGGTATATCTCACTGGACTTCCAGTTCTGGATCTTTTACTTTTTTGTTCTTCATCAAATGCCCTCCATTCGGGACCAGTGTCCAATAATTCATCATTAATTACCAAGCCACAATCTTTACACACCAATTCACCGTGTTTATAATCGGTTACCAAATTAAAACCATGACATTCGGGACATATCCCAATAATTTGTTCATTACCCTCGATGTCTTTCTCAGGCTTTATTTTTCTGACCATTTTACATAGATAGATTTGTTGATTAATTCATTCTTATATTGAAGGGAAATTTTTTTTCCTTTAGGTTGAGTAATAACTAAGTAAGGCTCATCAACCCTTCCAATAACATTAGAAATCTTTCCTATTGCAGATCTTGATTTAGAATTTTTAAAAACAGGTTTACCATATAATTTCTTAGCGGTTTTTATGTCTAAGGATTTTTCTGAAAGACGGAGAGAAGCAACAATTTCATTACCCGGACATGAGATAATCTTACCTATTTTCAAGGTAGCACCCTTAGGTAAGTTTTAGGTAATTATTCTAAATATTACTTAAGTATCTTACCTATATAAATTATAAAACATATCGCATTTAATTGTGTTGGGTATATGGTATTTAATATTATTAAATTAACTCATTAAATTAACTAAATTAACCCCCCAATTCGAGGGTAGATCAAAATGGAATTGCTAAAAGAGTTATGCACCATGGATGGAATTTCAGGATTTGAAAAAAATATTGCCAAGATTATGCAAAGGGAATTTAGAAAGACCTGTGATTCTGTTGAGGTAGATAATTTTGGCAACGTTATTGGAAGGAAAGGTAATGGAAAGAGGAAGATAATGCTTGCAGCACATATGGATGAAGTTGGATTGATGGTAAAGCACATAAATGAAAAGGGATTTGTAAGCTTCGTGAAGATCGGTGGGATAGATGATAGAATTCTCTTGGGTAAGAGGGTAGTGATAAAGTCAAAGAAGGGAGATGTTCAAGGAGTGATAGGATCGAAGCCCCCTCATCTACAAAAGAAAAAAGAGAGAGAAAAGATTATAAGGCATGAGGAACTCTTCATTGATATTGGGGCAAAGAATGAGAAAGAAGCCAAGAAAAAAATTGAAGTTGGAGATCCAATAATCTTTGAACCAAATTTCGGCAAGCTTACAGATGACCTTCTATACGGGAAGGCAATTGATGATAGGATAGGTTGCTATACCCTTATAAAAATTATGGAAAAAATTCCAAAGAATATCAAAGCCACTATATATGCCGTAGGAACCGCGCAGGAAGAAGTCGGACTAAAAGGTGCCAGAGTATCGGCCTTTAAATTAAATCCAGATTATGCATTTGCTATCGACACTACCATCGCTGGAGATACACCACAGATCAAAGAAACCGAGTCCAGCCTGAAGATTGGGAAAGGTCCTGCTATCACCATTACCGAGGCAGGTGGCAGGGGTGTAGTAACCCATCCCAGGTTGAGAGAACTCTTGATAAAAACAGCTAAAAAATATAAGATTCCGTATCAGATAGATGTCCTTGAAGGCGGAATGACAGATGGCGCGATAATATATCTGACGAGGGAAGGAATCCCAACGGGAGTTATCTCAATCCCAACCAGGTATATTCATGGTCCTACCGGAATCTTTAGCATGAGGGATCTGAATAATTCTGTAAGGTTATTGACTAAGGTGTTGGTGGAATTTAAGGTTTAAGATTACAATGTCCATAAAAGAAATCCTGAGAATCTTATTTGCAGTTCTTGCCGGTTCATTACTCTACATAGTCCTGATTTTAATTCCTATAATCGGTCCTTTGATTACGGGATTGATAGCGGGATGGATTGCAAAGAGTAAACCCAGGATTGGATTTTTTATTGGAGTCATTTCAGGGATTATTGGTTTTCTATTTTTGATTTTCATTGCTTTTCCAACATGGAATCTTAACCTGAATTTTTTTGTGTGGTGGATATTCTTGATATGGAATCTAATCGCTTTTTTGTTCACCGGGGTTGGAGCTATTTTAGGATCAATGATGTCTACGACAGCAGACTTCTTTTCCAAATTTGATAGGTCTGAAAGAAGAAAAAAAGAGGACATATACGTCTATGGGCCCGAGACACCTATCTTTGTAGTCTGTCCCAACTGTGGAATGAGCAATCCAGAAGATAAAGGTTATTGTAGTTCGTGTGGAACCCCACTTAGGAGGGGATGATAACCAATATCATAAATGTAGATATTTAGTAGGGAACTATACTTTTTTGATATATTTGTCTTCAAATCCTAATTTTTAAAATATTTTAAAATAGGAAGATGATTGGAATTATCGCCGATACCCATGATAATATTGATGCAATTAGAAGAGCAGTTGATTTTCTGAATTCACAGAATGTTTCTTTAGTCCTGCACGCTGGTGATTTCATAGCCCCTTTTACAGTAAAAGAATTCAAGAAATTTAATTCTCCTTTGGTTGGGGTTTTTGGAAATAATGATGGTGAGCGAAAGGGATTAGGTGAGAAATTCTCTCAGATGGGAACCCATCTTAAAGACTTCGTAGAACTGGAGCATAAAGGAAAGAGGATCGCCCTCTATCACGGAACGATCGAGGAATTTGTTTCAGCGCTAGTTAAAAGTGGTGATTATAACATCGTTATAAGGGGACATACCCATTCACCCAAAATTAAGAAGGAAAACGGCACATTGGTTATAAATCCCGGGGAGGTATGCGGCTATCTCACTGGGAAAAATACCCTCTCTATCCTTGATATCGAAAAGATGAAAGCAGTGATTCACGAAATTTAAACCCAAATTTCCTACTTTTTTGGTAACTAGGTCTTAGTTTTCAGTGTTTGCCTTCTGTGTGCCATTTTTTACTCTTTGTAAGAAAGAAAAGGGCTATGCTCCCGTCGGGATTCGAACCCGAGTCACCGGCTCGAAAGGCCGGAATGATTGGCCGGACTACACTACGGGAGCATTAAATGAATTTAGATTTGAATTGTTGAAACTTGCGAAGCAAGTTTCCTTTCTTTTCCGTCAACGCTTTTCTCTTTAGAGAAAAGGGTTGGGTGATGAAATATATACGAAACTTGTTTTTAAAAATCAAAAAACAGAGAAATAGAAATTCAGAATTCGATCCTTAGCTATCTAGTCAATTCGACCTCAATATGAACACCATCTGGAACCTGGACGCGCATAATCTGACGCAAAGAACGCTCGTTTGCATCCACGTCAATCATCCTTTTATGAATACGCATCTCCCATCTCTCCCAGGTTTCTGTTCCTTCGCCATCTGGAGACTTTCGAGTGGTGATCTTCAATTTTTTGGTCGGCAGTGGTATGGGTCCAGAATAGTTCGCACCAGTCCTCTCAGTAACACTAACTATCTGCTTTGCAACATTCTCCACTTCTTTGACATCCTTTCCGATCAAAATGATTCTAGCTTTTTCCATTTGATTCAATATTTTAGGAAAAATACAAAAAGAAGAATAGAAAAGTAAATAATAAAAAAATGGAACTGAACCAACCCCCTTATGTCTTCTTGGGTGTTACACTGATGACCATTCCGGCTGCTACTGTCTGACCCATGTCTCTTACAGCAAACCTCCCAAGTTGCGGGAATTCCTTTGCAGATTCAATACACAGCAACTTGGTTGGTTTTATCTTCACTACGGCTACATCCCCTGTCTTCAGGAATTGGGGCTTTTCCTCTGCAGTCTCACCAGTTTTTGGATCCACTTTCTTTATTAACTCTGTAAAGGTACACGCCACCTGAGCGGTATGCACGTGGAATACGGGAGTATAACCCACCGTTATTGCCGAAGGATGTTGAAGGACAACAATCTGGGCAGTGAAATCCTCCGCTACGGTTGGTGGATTGTCTACTGGACCTACCACATCTCCTCGTTTTACATCCTTTTTTCCTACCCCTCTGACATTAAATCCTATGTTATCTCCAGGCAATGCTTGTGATAGGGGTTCATGATGCATCTCGATGGTCTTTACCTCACCAGATACGTTAGATGGCATAAAGACTACCTTCATTCCTGGTTTAATAACACCGGTTTCTACCCTACCCACCGGAACCGTCCCTACGCCGGTAATAGTGTATGCATCCTGAATCGGTAGACGCAGTGGTTTATCAATGGGCTTTTCTGGTGGTTTGAAGTCATCTAAGGAAGCCAGGAACGTCTTTCCCTTATACCATGGGGTCTTATCACTTTTATCTTTAAGATTATCCCCCATATATGCTGAAATTGGTATAAATGTTATCTCATCTGTTTTATAACCAATTCCACTGAGTAATTTAGATACATCATTCTTAACCTCGTTGTATTTGGCTTCTTCATAATTTACTGTATCCATCTTGTTTATTGCCACTAAGAGCTGTTGTATCCCCAAGGTCTTTGCTAAGAAACTATGTTCTTTGGTCTGAGGCATTACACCCTCCTTTGCAGAGACTACTAATACAGCGGCATCCGCCTGACTTGCCCCAGTGATCATGTTCTTGACAAAGTCCCTATGCCCGGGGGCATCTATAATGGTAAAATAGGTCTTCTGAGTCTCGAACTTCTTATGTGCTATGTCAATAGTTAGGCCCCTTTCTCTTTCTTCCTTCAGGGCATCCATTACCCATGCAAATTCAAATGTTCCCTTTCCAAGTTTGTCGGCCTCTTCCTTATACTTCTTCATCGTCTGTTCGCTTACCTCACCCAGCTCGTATAACAGACGACCTACCAACGTAGATTTACCATGATCTACGTGTCCTATAAACACCAAATTTATATGTGGTTTTTCAGCCATTTTTATCCCTTTTTCTGTTTTCTGATATGTATCTTAAGTTATTTTATTAAATTTTAATCTATAATAATGGTCATAAAATGTGAAAGTTTAATTTTAATAATATTAACAATTAGAAATTTAAAAAGCCTATTCCATGAATTCCTCCGCCTTCGGTAGTTCCTTCTTTAAACCCTTCCTCTCTCTGACCTGAGAGATTACCTTGTGCTGTAATTCCATGGGAAGTTTATCAAAGCCCGCGTTTTCGGTAGACCAGAGTGCATGACCCTCGCTAGCACTCCTTATATCCCCCGCAAAGCCAAATGACTCTCCAATGGGCATCTTTCCTTCAATCGTCATAAGTTCTTCCTTCTGCTTCATTTCTCCTATGATGCCCCTTCTTTTTTGCAATTCCCTGGTGACAGAACCCATATAATCCTGAGGAACATCGATCCAAATGTTCTGTACCGGTTCCAATAAAATTGGACCCGCTTTAAGCATAGTAGCATAGATGGGTTTTCTTATCGCTGGATAGACCTGAGCGGGACCTCTGTGAATTGCATCCTCATGAAGGCTGGCATCCATCAATTTTACTTTGACACGGATTACTGGCTCTTTTGCCAAAGGGCCATTGTCCATTACATCCTCAAATGCATCCAGTATTAATTCCATTACCTCATCCAGGTGTTGAATTCCACGGGTCATATCCACCATAATATTCCCTCTGTAGATGTCTATAACCCTCCTGGCTTCTTCCCTGTCCATCCCGAGGTCCACTAATTGTGCCCTTATGTCTTTGCTTCTATCCTTTCTCCTACCCTCTGGAATCTCCCCAGAAACTATGGCATCATAAACAGTTTCCTCTAATGGTTCAATAGAAATCAGGAATTTATTATGTTTATTGGGGGATTTTCCCTCTATTGGACCATAACTCTTCGTTACCGTCTCTCTGTAGACAACTATCGGTGGCGATGTTTCTATATCCAAGCCGCCCGCTTTGATCCTATTGGTAATAACCTCTAGGTGAAGTTCGCCCATTCCAGAGAGTAAATGCTCACCAGTTTCCTCATCTATCTTAACTCGTAGGGTGGGATCCTCCTTCGCCACCTGTCTTAGAACCTCGATTACCCTGGGAAGATCCTTCATATTCTTGGCTTCAACCGCCATAGTGACTACAGGTTCTGATGTATAGACCAAAGCCTCGAATGGGGGGATATCCTCCACCGAAATCGTTTCTCCCGCAAATGCCTTCTTTAATCCAGTTATACCCACAACATTTCCCGCTGGCACAGATTCTGTATTTATCCTAGTAGCCCCCATATAAACACTAACCTGCTGAACCCTCTCGGTAGATTTTGCACCTACAAGATACACATCCTGACCTGTACTGATCGTTCCAGAGAATATCCTCCCGGTTGCAACTTCACCCTCCCTCTTGTCAAATACCTGAATGTTGGTAATCATCATGGCTAATTTCCCATTGGGATCAGAATTCAACATCGATTTACCTATATCACTCTCAATGTCCCCTTTCCAGATCTGAGGGATTCTGAATTTTTGTGCTTCTAATGGACTGGGGAGATGCCTTATGACCATGTCTAGAATTATTTCATAAGCATGAGCCTTGTCAGCCAGTTCCTTTTCATTATCATTAACACAATACTCAATAATATCCTTGAATGTAATCCCAGATTTTTTCATATAGGGAACATTTATCGCCCAGTTATGAAATGCAGAGCCAAATGCAACGCTGCCTTTTTCTACATTGACCTCCCAGTTAACCCCTTCTGGTTGTCTCTGTCTGATAATCTTATTCACATTGGTAATTATTCTTAGAAATCTATTCTGCAATTCCTCTGGAGAAAGCTTTAATTCATTTATCAATCTATCAACCTTGTTTATGAATAGTGTGGGCTTTACCCTTTCCTTCAATGCCTGAGCAATTACAGTCTTAGTCTGGGGCATCACACCCTCAACCGCACATACCACAACAATTACGCCATCCACTGCTCTCATGGCTCTGGTTACATCCCCACCGAAGTCAACGTGTCCGGGGGTATCTATCATATTTATCAGGTATTCATCATTTTCAAATTCGTGAACCATTGAAATATTTGCAGCATTTATAGTGATACCACGAGCTTGCTCATCCTCTCTAAAATCCAATGCCAATTGTTTTCCGGCACTTTCCTTGGAGATCATTCCGGCATGATAAAGCAGATTATCGCTCAAAGTAGTCTTTCCATGATCTATGTGCGCTACAATACCCATATTCCTGATCTTCTCTGGTTTATCTATCAGAGTTTTGATCTTCTTCATCATCTGTTCTTCTCTACCCATTTTTTACCCCTTATCATGCTTCAAATATCCTTATATATTGTCTTTGAGGTTTAAATATCCATTTGGATATGAAATCCAGAGTCCAATCCTTGGAGTAATTTGTTTGGTGGTTTTTTCATTACCGAGTTTATATTCCCCAAATCCAAATCTTAAAAAAAATGGAGAGAGAAAAACTAAAGAAACTGAAGCAGATGGGCTTTCTGGATAAGCAACTGGGTGATGAGGATAAGATCAGGGAGAAAAGAAAAAAATCAGGAATAAAACCAACATATAAGATGGTGGATACCTGTGCCGGGGAATTCGACGCGGTTACTCCATATTATTACTCAACTTATGAGACAGAGGATGAATCAGAGGTTTCTGAAAGAAAAAAGGTAATTATCCTTGGCTCAGGACCCATAAGG
This sequence comes from Candidatus Altarchaeales archaeon, assembly GCA_003663045.1. Classification (GTDB taxonomy): domain Archaea; phylum Altiarchaeota; class Altiarchaeia; order IMC4; family QMZM01; genus QMZG01. Next base: position 1,697 of record QMZG01000007.1, on the reverse strand, counting down.
ATTGGTCAAGGTATTGAATTTGACTGCTGTACGGTTCATGCCGTTTTTGCTTTGAGAGAAATTGGAATTGAAACCATCATCATAAATAATAACCCAGAAACCGTCTCTACAGACTTCGACATTTCCGATAAACTCTATTTTGAGCCAATAACCCTCGAAGATGTTCTGAATGTAGTGGAAAAGGAAAACAAGAATCTTCTTGGTGTAATGGTTCAGTTTGGGGGACAAACCGCTATAAATCTCACCATGCCATTGCATGAGCATGGGGTAAAAATTTTAGGGACATTACCGGAGAATATAGATAAAGCAGAGAACAGGGACCTATTTGGTAAAATTCTCGATAAATTAAATATGCCATCTGCAGAATGGGGAACTGGATATAGCTTCAAAGAAGTCAGGGAAATTGCATCCAGAATTGGCTATCCTGTCCTGGTCAGGCCAAGCTATGTCTTAGGAGGTAGAGCGATGGAGATTGTTCAGGATGAAATAGAACTCAGTGAGTACATAGAAGAAGCGGTCAGGGTATCACCAGAGCATCCCATACTAATCGATAAATTCATTCAGGATGCCATTGAGGTCGATGTGGATGTGGTCTGTGATGGAGAAACGGTACTCATAGGGGGCATAATGGAACACATAGAAGAAGCAGGTGTCCATTCTGGCGATTCTGCCTGCGTTATTCCCCCACAGACATTGAACGAAAAAATCCTGGATAAGATCAGAGAATATAGCAAGAGATTAGCTCTGGAATTAAAGGTAAAGGGGCTATTGAATATTCAGTATGCCGTAAAAGGCGATACCGTTTATACCCTGGAGGCAAATCTTAGGGCCTCGAGAACCGTTCCCTTCGTTAGCAAATCTGTGGGTGTTCCATTGGCAAAATTGGCTGCAAAGGTGATGATAGGAATGAAATTAAGGGATTTAGTTCCCGATCCTTATTTAGATCCAATGAAGAGGATAAATCATGTGGCGGTGAAGGAGGTGGTTTTTCCGTTCACCAAGTTGCCTCAGGTAGATCCTGTTCTTTCGCCAGAGATGAAATCTACTGGTGAGGTAATGGGTATAGACAAAGATTTTGCCATGGCATACTATAAGTCACAGATAGCGGCCGGAAATGAGCTTCCATTGCAGGGAACTGTCTTCATAAGTGTAAAAAAGAGTGATAAGCCAAAGATTCTTGAGGTTGGGAAAAAATTCTCAGAATTGGGATTTGAGATTATCTCCACCTCTGGAACATCCGACTACTTGACTAATAATGGTGTTGAGAATAGAAAAATTCTGAAAATCAGCGAAGGTGCTCCGAATATACTTGACCTGATGAGGGACAGAAAGATAGATCTGATAATTAACACACCCAGCATTGGAAAAAATCCCAAGAGGGATGGTTACAGGATAAGGGTAAGTGCGATAGAACTGGACATTCCCTACATAACAACTGTGGCTGGGGCTCTTGCTGCAGTAAATGCCATCAAGGATGTGCGAGAAAGAAGGATTAAAGTAAAGTCGTGGAATGAATATTTTGGGAGATAACATATGGTATTAAACGAAGAATCTCCAGTAAGGGGTCCAAGCGTAGTGAGGGCGAAGAGCGAAGCGACGAAGCGTTCCGCCCCGAAGCCACCATTAGATAATTCTATTTTTAATTCCATATTTCTCACACAACCTCCTTGATTTTTCTTCAAGCTCTTTTTGATATT
>QMZG01000006.1 GCA_003663045.1 Candidatus Altarchaeales archaeon | reverse complement strand
GAGTTTCACAGAGTTATATGCCTTATTATTCTTCAAGGCAAACCCAGATTCATCGGGCTATGACATCTGCAAGTTCGTTGAATCAGAATACGGTTTTAAGATCTCTTATTCCAGGATATACCCCCTACTGAATGAACTCGAGAGAAAGGGGATTATATCCGTAAAAGAAGAGGTCAGCAAATATCCTCCAAAGAAGGTGTACAGGCTCACTTCCAGGGGAATCAGGAAGATCAATCAATACAGGGATGTTTTCCTGAGATTTCTGGAGGAAATTTAGAATGGATTAGGATGGATATCTCAGTTGTAATTCCCACTTGGAATGAAGAAAAATACATTGAATCATGCTTGAAATCGATCCGTTCGCAAGATACCAGAGCGGAATATGAGGTAATTGTCTGTGACGCAAGAAGTGAAGACAGAACGATTGAAATAGCTGAGAAGTATGCAGATAAGGTTGTTATATCTGATATGAGAAGTATTGGCATTCAGAGGAATTTAGGTGCAAAACAGGCTACAGGTAACTATCTAGTTTTCATAGATGCCGATACCGTCATACCACCAAATTATCTTGAGAAGGTTATGGAGAAATTCGAAAGCGATCCAGAGTTGCTCGGTTTCAGTGCACGTTTCATCTTCTCAAAAAGGGATAGGAAGCTGGTCTTTGCTGAGAAGATCACTAATTCATACTTAGACTTCAGGAGTAAGGTGGGATTCGCAATTCTACCTGGATTCAATACCTGCGTAAGAAGAGACATATTTGAATCAATTGGTGGCTTTAGGGATGTTCCCCTAGAAGATGGAGAATTTGGTTTTCGCATGAGGAGATCTGGGAAGACGAAATATTTTACGGATTTTTATGTCATTACATCGTCTAGGAGGCTGGAGGGGATGGGTTTACTTGGAACCATAAGGTACTACCTGGAGATGGATCTCGCAACAAAAAATGCAAGAATCGGCAGATTATTGACATATAACAAATATCACAGGGTGGATAGTGTTATGCTCCAGAAGGAGTTCGCGAAAATCTTTAATCCAAATGCATTCATGATAGACACCGTCATCAGGAATTATATCAAAAAGAAAGTAGATGATCTACAGTTTGTGGATAAAGTCACCGAGATTTCAAAATCAATTGCTGAGTTAAAGTTGATAGCTAGGGTGGACAAAGGGGATGTAGACAGGGCAATTGAATTTATTAAGAAAAGGGCCAAGTTAAAGAAATTAAAGATAAAGAAATATTAGTTCCCTAAACAGTATGTTCATACTAACCTTTCTTCAATTTATCTATCTCCCTCTCCAACCTTTTTATATCTTCCTTTGATGCCAGATTGAGCCCCTTTAATATTTTTTTAACCTCCTCGTCAATTTTTCTTTCCAGTTCCATTCTCTGTTGTTCTGACTTCTTCAACAGGTCCTTGACCAGGGCCTTCCCCTCCTTTTCGTTGATTTCACCTTTTTTAATAAGGTCATTTGCTATCTTCTCGGCCTTCTCTTTTGTAAGGGCAGCAACCCCTATTCCCAACAAACCAATCTTTCGTATATACTCCTTCATGATATCACCTCTTAATAATATTGATATCGAAGATAAAAACCAAATGAATTAAAATCCCAAATGAATTAAAATCTCCCACTCCTAAGTATCGATATGACCAAAGCCATTCCCAAGATCCCAGCAATAACAAAGCCAAGAATTCCCAATACTGGAAGGTCCAGAAGTAAAGGGCCATGACCCGTGAGCATAATTACTGATGAGCCAACAATAATTGATGAAATGATTAGACTTACAGAAAGCCTGTTGCTGGCGGCATCCAGTTCTGATATGGCCCTGTTGAGGCCCTTATGCTCCAGATCAATAACCAGTTTACCTTCATGTAGTTTGGAGAGAATCTGATTTAATCTCCTTGGAATTACGGTAATCAGTTCATTGAATTCAGAGATGTTCTCCATGAGTCTGCTAATTATCCTTCTTGGATGTATCCTCTCCGCAACCAATGACTCCACAAATGGCTTGGATATTTCGGTGAGATTGAAATCTGGATTCAATTCCCTGCAGATTTCTTCCATAGTTACTAATGCTTTGATTAATAAAGCGAAATTTGCTGGGATCCTGATCCTGTGCTTCAGGGCAGTTTTCATCACTTCATTCATCATGGTAGAGATCTCAACCTGTTTTAGTGATGTCCCATAGTATTCCTCTATAAGGTCACCGATGTCGCTCTTAAATTCCGGAATGGAGGTCTCATCACCCACTATCCCTATGTCCAGGAATTCATCCACGATCTTTTCTGTATCCTTTTGAATTATTCCAATAAAGAGGCTTGCTAATTTCTCTTTCATGTAGTCGTCTACCCTGCCCATGATCCCAAAGTCCATAAAGGCGATGACTCCCCCGTTCATTACAAAAATATTTCCCGGATGTGGGTCTCCATGAAAGAATCCATCTACGAGTATCTGCTTCATATAGGACTTGGCTATGTTCTCGGATAGGTTTTTTCTGGTCTCTTCTTCCAGATCTTCATCCAAGTCACTTATCTTGGTTCCATGGATGGCTTCCATGGTTAAAATCCTTTTACTTGTTAACTCCCAGTAAACTCTGGGTATATAAACGGTTGGGTCATCGGCAAAATTTCTCTTAAATTTCTCTGCATTTCTTCCCTCAACCATAAAATCCAATTCCCTCCTTATGGTCTTGGCAAATTCCTCCACTATTCCAACGGGATCGTAAAGCCTACTCTCTGGTATGTGCCTCGTGACCAGCCGGGCTAGATTGAAGAGAATATCTAAATCGGCTTCGATTGTATCCTCGATCTCTGGTCTTTGAACCTTCACTACCACATCCTCTCCATCCAAAACGGCATTATGCACCTGAGCGACAGAAGCAGCCGCTACAGGATCCTTATCAAATGAATCGAACAGTTCATTTACTGGAGCACCTAATTCTTCTTTAATCTGCGACTCAACATCCCCATATCCGAACATTGGAACCCTATCCTGTAGCTTCTTAAACTCCTCAACAAATTCCATGGGAATCAGATCTGGCCTCATTGAGAGGATTTGACCAAATTTTATAAATGTAGGACCTAATTCCTCCAGAACAAGACGAGCCCTAACCGGAACGGGTATTCTAACCATTTCTTCTTCCGGTTTTCTCCTCAGGGGCAGTTTCAGTTCCAATCGTTCTATCAAATGACCAAAACCGTGTTTAATTAATACATTGGCTATCTCCCTGCTCCTTTGGATGCGTTTGAATCTTCTATGAATTTTTCCGAACATTTTTATTAGATTACTATGATTATTGTGAATAAGATTAATAATTCTTGTATGTCAATTTCTGATATATAATTTATATGGATATAGTACAGTATATAAGATATTAACATATTAAAATGTTGATAGAGTCCGTAATGGAAAGGCTGGCGGAATTTCAGGGAAAACATTCTAAAGGAATTGTAGTGGTGGCATTGATTGTTACCTTGTTCCTGGGCGTGGGTCTATTGAACATAAGGATGGAAACGGACATCTCTAAAGAACTACCTCAGGATCTGCCAGTCATAGAGCTACAGGGGAGGGTAGAGGATACATTTGGCGGTCAGGATATTATCTTCGTGGTTGCACAACTGGATTATGGATCCAGAAGCAAGGATGCAGTCAGAGACATTAGAGACCCGAGGGTTATGAGGATGCTTCTGGAACTCGAAGACAGGATAAGCGAAGAGATGGAGATCGACAGAGTACAGTCTATTGCTTCCGTCTTTAAGCAAATTGGCATTCCAGATAATGTGGAAGGGGTGAAAGCAACATTGTCCAGAATCCCTGGATCAGAGAGAGCATTTAACAAAGACTACTCAGCCACATTGCTGTATGCGTATGCAGATCTCGGCACTAAAGAAGAGAGTATCAAGGATTTAGACAAGAAAATTCGGGAGGATATTCGGGAGAGTTATCGACCTCCCGGGGTCAAAGTAAGGTTAACTGGAATGCCTTCCATCCGGGTAACCATGATGGATTTACTCCAGAGTGATGCGCTCTTTACTATGAGTCTGTCCGCATTTATCATTCTAATTTTATTGATAATCATAAGCAGACCGTGGACCAGGGGGATTCTCGTTTTCGCACCCCTATTATTCGGCTTGATTTGGACGCTGGGTCTGATGGGATGGCTCAACATTCCCCTGTCTGTAGCAACGGTTGGCATAGGTGCCATGATCCTCGGCCTGGGAGTGGAATACGGCATTTTTTATGTCAGCAGATATGAAGAGGAGAGAGACAAGGGGAATACACAAATAGATTCACTAAAAACTGCCTTACAGGGGGTGGGATCGGCCATTGTGGGATCATCTACAACCACCATAGTTGGATTTTTAGCCCTGCTATTAGCTTCTATGCCCATGATGCACCATCTCGGATTTACTTTAGCATTGGGAATATTCTGCTGTGTAGTTTCGGCATTGGTCGTTAATCCAGCTATGATACTAACCAAGGAAAGGGTAACACACATGTTTGATGTGAGAAAACAGAAGAACTCACAAAGAGAATAGAAAAACGCAAAATAATATGATAGACGAAACATTGAAGAAATACGGGAGCATAGTAGCTAATCACCCCTTTCTGATACTGGGGATTGCGATATTGGTAACTATTGCTGCATTAATCGGAGCCTCTTCATTGGGAATGAAAGAGGAGGGGATGGAGGAGAGACTCCCTCAGGATATTGAGGTTATCAGCACTATGAATTTTGTAAAGGACGAATTCAGTGGGGGCATAAATCCAGGGAATATTGTCATAGAGTTAGATCCAATACTCAGTAATTCCAGTGAGATTAGAGATGTGCGAGATACTAAGATAATAGAATATGCTGACATATTAGCTAAGAAGGCCGAAAAACTGGAGGATATTCAATCTGCCAGCAGTATTGCGGATTTACTAAGAGAGAATGACCACTTACCCAGGTCAGAGAGAAGGATAAGATCGAAATTAGACTCTCTACCACAAACCACAGAATACATCAGTGACGATTACTCCATGACACTAATCCGACTTGACCTGATGCCCGATGCAGATAATGAAGAGGTGTATTATCAGCTCTGTAAAATAATAGAGGAAACCCCCAAACCCCTCGGAGTGAAAGCTCAACCCTCTGGAAGCTTTGCGGTTATAGCATCCTTAAAACAGCAAATAAAACCAGACATGAGAAAGACATCTGTCTTCTCCATTCTCGGAATTCTTGCGATTATCTTTCTTTTTGTTTTTAGATCATTAAAGCATGGGATCACTTCACTGATGGCGATAGTATTTGGAGTATTGTGGGCTTTCGGTTTAGTGGGTATTTTAGGAATGAACCTAAGCTCTGTAACCGCTGGGGCCGCTTCAATGATGATGGGAATTGGCATTGACTTTGGAATTCAGGTTGTCTCCAGATTCAGGCAGGAGTTAATGCGATTTGGATACATGGAGGCGGTTATCAATACGATCTCGGGTGTTACGGTACCAATGGCTGTCACAACCTTAGCGGCATTGATCGGATTCAGAGCCATGTCCTTAGGAAGGCTGACATTTCTGGCGGATCTGGCAACAATGATGTCTTTAGGTGTTTTATGTTGTATGCTTTCGGCGATAACTATAATCCCAGCTCTCCTGGTTATATGGGAGAAGTATTTCGGAAAAGGATAAAAATGATTCAAGACACCCAAAATCGAGGTGAAAAAAAAATGGAAAAGATAGATAAAATTTTTGGAAGGAAAATTTTGTTGGGTTGTTTATTAATGGCTTTGTTAGCGGTACAGGTATCGGGTCAGACACTTGTTCCCACGAGATTGACTCTGAATTATGATCTGAGCCATATAGATACTGATCTGGAGCCCGGTGACTCCGGGATTATGACTTTGGTAATTCAGAATGTCGGAGGACAGAATGCAGAAAAGGTTGAAATACTGATTCCGGATGCCGGCGACATAAGGATTTCAAAAAGGTGGTATTTGGGAACAATAAAAGCCGGTGAGATTAGGACAATATCGACTAAATTTAGCATAGCGAAGGATGCAAAAATAGGACTCCATACTGCAACAGTAAATGCTAAATATGACGGTTATGATCGCTATGGAAAGATAGAAAACGATATAAGGGATACCTGGGAGGTCAACGTTAATGTCGTGGGTGAATCGATCTTTGTAGTGGAGGATGTAACTCTTGACAGGGTGCTTAAACCAGGAGATACATTCCATCTCAAACTGAGTCTGAGGAATAAAGGAATCGGGACAGCCTTTGATACCGATGCGGAGTTAAATCTGGTTGGATTGCCAATTAATGTCATTGGCCCAGAAAAGCAGTATTTGGGGAATATAGGGAAAAATGGGCTAAAGGATGCCGAATTTATACTATATCTGGATGAGGATATAGCAACTGGTGCATACTCTATTCCATTAGTGTTGAATTATGAAGATATGGATCATACTCCGCACACTACTACCCTCCCCATTGGAATAAAGGTAATTGGGGATGTGCAAATTTCCCTCGGTATTACAGAGACCGATCCCAAGGAAATTCATGCGGGAGATGAGGATGTGGAAATAAAGGTTAAGGTTGATAACCTGGGAACAAAGGATTTAAAGAATGTCAAGGTTACCTTTAATCCAGAATTTCCATTTGAGAATCCCAAATCCTATATACAGATGAAGGATTTGGGGACACTGAAAGCATCGGACAGCTCAGAAATATCCTTCTATGCGAATATCAACGAAGATGCCAGGCCCGGAAGAATAGGGCAAATTTTCTATGTAGAATACCGGGTTGACAATCGGGAAGAAAATATCACGGTTAAAATTCCAATAGACATCATGGAATACCCGGATTTTGAATTGATAAGTGATGGAATTCGGGCGAGAATCGGGGAATATGCCGAGTTGAGGTTGAAGGTAAAAAACACGGGGAGTAGGTGCGATTCCGTCACGGTCTGGGCCTTGAAGAAGAGCGGTCAGCCCTTTGACTTTGAGGATAAGAGTGAATTTGTGGGTGATTTAGACACAGATGAAGAAGGGGAGGCGGTCCTTGGATTTACAGTCGAAGGGGATGCCAAGGTCAAAGAATACATCCTACCTATAGAGATTCGATGTACCAGGGATAACGATGTTCTAACATTCAGCAAGTCAGCGAAAATAGATGTCGTTCCCGGAAGGCGTTCAAATATAATGGCCTATCTTGTTGGTGTGGTTGTGATTTTATTAATACTTTTCGGTATCTATAAATTTAAGAGAGGTAGAAAAAGTGAAAGAGAATAGTCAACAAGAAGCGGAAGAAATGCTTGCTTGGATAGATGAGAAATTTATAAAGTCTATGAGTAAAGTGCACTGCCTTGCATTGATAGCAAAAGGTCATACCCATGGTTATGACATGATGAAGTATATTGAAAAACAGTATGGTCTAAAGATTAGTGCAGGATCTTACTATCCCCTTCTCCAGTGGCTAGAAGAAAAGGGGTATATTAGGGGGGTATGGGAGCATGTAGACGGAAAGCCAAGCAAGAAGACCTATGAGGTGACAAAGCGGGGGATTAATGTATTAAATGCTGCTAAAAAACGTCTGATGGTATTAGTCCAAGGACTATCTGCTGAAAGACGAACCCAAAAAAATTCGCGAAACAGAGAGTTTATAGTATAAGTATAAAAGGTATATTAGAAATTTATAACTGGATCATAATTGGAGAACAAGAAAATGTTGATTGAAAATTTATTATTATCCATAGGTGCCTGCATAGTTCTGATAATTAGTGCGGAACTCCTGGTGAAATCACTCACTAAGGTGGCATTCTATTTCGGACTGAGTGAATTTGTAGTTGGATTCATGATCGTTGCTTTAGCCACGTCCATACCAGAGTTCTTTGTTGGCATCACATCCGCATTGGAGGGGAATCCAAAACTTTCCGTGGGTAATGTCATCGGTGCAAACATTATAGATCTCACTTTAGTTATAGGGATTGTTACAATCCTGAGGAGAGGGATCAAAGTAGAGACAAAGGCGGTGAGAACCGACGCCCTGTATATGTTCATAATTGTGGCGTTGCCGTTAATCCTGATGATGGATCAAAGAATATGTAGATTCGATGGCTTTATCTTATTAATAGCATTTTTCCTCTATGTGTTAAGATTATTTAAACAGGAAAAGAGATTCAGAGAGACAGTAGATCATATATCCAGAAGAGAATTTGTTAAAAATACAATATTTACCTGTGTTTCTATAATATCGCTTCTCTTATCTGCAGATTTTCTTGTGAAATATGCATCCTCATTAGCAATAGATCTATCGGTTCCACCAATTCTGATTGGATTACTCCTCATATCTCTCGGCACCACCCTGCCAGAACTAACCTTTGAGGCGAAGGCGATTTTAATGAGACACAGATACATGGCTCTGGGTGATCTAATCGGAAGTGTTGTAACCAACACCACCCTGGTTTTGGGAGTAGTTGCATTAATTAGTGAGCATCCAATTGAACCCAACTTTCTTTTATTCCTTACAAGTTCCTTCTTCATGATCGTTGTCGCATTTTTGTTTACAACCTTTGTGGAATGTGAGAAACACATACTGTGGCAGGAGGGGATAGCGTTAATTCTCTTGTATGTACTTTTTGTAATCGTTTTATTCAATGTAAGAATGATGGAAATTCAATACGGAATACACTGATCATAATGGAAAACCAAGAGCCGGCAATAATAAAACTGGAGGATGTATGGAAGATATATCATATGGGTGAGGTAGAAGTACCCGCACTAAGGGGTTTAAATCTAGAGATATATCCTGGAGAATTTGTTGCCATAATGGGTCCAAGTGGAAGTGGGAAATCAACTGCCATGAACATGATAGGTTGCTTGGATGTTCCCACCAGAGGTCATATATTTTTGGAGGGACAGGATATATCGAGGTTGCATGAAAGCGATCTAGCCCAGATTAGAGGAAAAACGATAGGCTTCATATTTCAAACCTTTAACCTGATGCCTGGACTTACGGCATTAGAAAATGTTATGTTACCAATGACCTTTCAGGGTATTCCAAGGCATGAGAGAGAGATGAGGGCAGAAAAACTACTGAATTTAGTGGGCCTAAGTGACCGAATAAACCATAAACCAACAGAACTTTCCGGCGGGCAGCAGCAGAGAGTGGCTATAGCAAGATCCCTGGCTAACGACCCTGAGGTTATTCTGGCGGATGAACCAACCGGCAATCTTGACACCAAGACCGGGAGGGAGGTGATGGAGATGCTTTCAAATTTACATAGAGAAGAGAAAAAGGTAATCATAATGGTAACTCACGACCAAGATATTTCTCAATATGCAGAGAGGATTTTGCATTTGAGGGATGGGAGAATAGTTTCAGATGAAGAAAATCGATCTCCAAAAATCCATGAGGTGTAAAAATGAAAACAAGAAAATTATATAAAGAATTTAAAGAATTGATTTTGGTTTTGATGGGATTTGTTTTGATATGTATGGTAAATGTAGCAGCTGATGTAGCAACTACTCAGGCAACGACTCTAACGCCAACAAATCTGATACTGGATTATGATTCAACATATATTGACAGTAATCTTAGGCCGGGAGATTCTGGGGTTCTGCAGGTGGTGATAAAGAATACCGGACTTCAACCCGCCGAAGATGTAAGGGTATATATCCCCGGAACTGCCGATGTGTCAGTTAATAAAAGATGGGATGTTGGCAGGATTGAACCCCTTGGTTCAAAAGCGGTATCAACCACAATTAGCATATCTAAAAATGCGTACATCGGCTTACATACCCTTCAGATAAGGATAACTTATGATGGTTATGATGCCGAAGGTGATAGAGAGAACGACCAATTAACAGTTTGGGAGCTTCCCCTCAGGGTTTACGGAGCTGCCAATTTCCAGATTGAGGCGGAGAAGGCGATATTTTACAAGGGTGTTACTGACAAATTGGTTCTTAAAGGAACCACCAAAGACGGGGCAAGAGATGTCTCAGCCTCACTCTCTTCAAGTTGTGCATCAATCATAGGTTCCGCAAAATCCTATATCGGGGATTTAGGTAAGGGAGGAGATTTTAAATTGGAATATTTAATACAACCAAATCAACCTGGAATTTGTTCGCTCAGCCTGTTGATGGAATACTCAGATGTCTCTGGTAATGCAATGACAGAAACCCTTTCAGTTGGGATAGATGTTCAGAGATATGATGTCGATTTCAAGATAATAGATGTGGTCTATAAGAGCCTGACTCCCGGGAACACAACCGAACTCACCATAAAGTTGAGCAATATGGGCAGTGCTGTTGCAGATGATGTCAGTGTGACTTTAGACCTGACTGATCCATTTACGGCAATTAAATCCTCTGAGAGATATATCGGGGATATTAAGAGCCATGAAACAAAGGATATAGAATTCAAGATCTTAGTTGATGCTACTGCCGACATAAAAGCCTATGAAATCCCCCTAAGCATTGAGTACTTTGATTCCAGTGGAACAAAGCGGGAGATTACAAAGGACATTGGGATACAGGTAACCGGCAAACCAGAGATAAAGGTTACCCTGGAAGAGGCGGATTTCTTTACTTCTGGAAGTAAAGGAAAGGTAACGATCAATGTTATTAACAAAGGATTTGCGGATGTGAAATTTTTAAATCTTAAGCTACTCTCTACCGAACAGTATGATGTTCTATCCTCAAGTGAGACATACATCGGCAACCTGGATTCTGACGATACCGACAGCGAGGAGTTTGAGATACAGATAAAGCAGGTTCCTCCAGGAAGGATTCCATTAAAGATCGAGGTAAGTTATAAGGAAAAGAACAGTAATGTGGATCATGTTGATTCAATGGATGTGTGGTTGAATGTCCTCTCTAAGGAGGAGTATGCACAGAAAAAACCAACAAACGGGATGGTATCGCTTCTGATCACGGCAATTGGGGCTCTAATCGGCATCATTATCCTCATACTGGTAATCTGGTTTGTCTACAAACTGCTGACGTCACTTACCGGCTACCTCGATAGGAGGCTTTTTAAAAGAAGGGGTTAAAACTGGTTAAAACTCTGACGAGGCATGAATATGCTGGAAGATTATCTGAAATTTGCCATAGATGGAATAGCTCACAGAAGGCTGAGGAGCTGGCTTACCATGATTGGAATCTTTATAGGGATCGTTGCAGTTGTTGCTTTGATTTCCCTGGGTCAAGGAATGCAGAATGCCATCGATGAGCAGCTCAAGAAGGTGGGAAGTAACAGGATAATAATAACTCCCGGAGGCGGCGGTGCCATGGCGGGACCGACGACTTCAGAATTTGTCGCCGCTAAATTATACGAAGACGATGTAGATGTCGTCAAAAAGGTCAGAGGGGTTGAGGATGCCACTGGGGTTCTAATAAAGAATGTAAGGGTAAAATTTGGGGATAAATCAAGGTATGTAATGTGTTTTGCTGGCAATACAGACCCCAAGACTATAGATTTCATTCAGAATATCGACTACTTCATGGTAGATAAGGGTAAATATCCGAAAGAGGGTGAAAAATATAAAGCAACCATAGGCCCAGATCTTTGGAAAAAATTTGATAAAGAGATAAAACTTGGGGATAAGATTGAGATTGAAGGAAGGGAATTCGAGGTTGCAGTTATAACAAAAAAATCGGGGAGTCCAATTCAGGATACCAAGGTAGGGATTCCATTAGAAACAGCCAGGGAAATGTTCAACATACCGGAGGAAGTCATGATCATCTTTGTAGAAACCAAACCGGGTTTCAATCCCAGTGATGTTGCCGAGGATATCAAAGAAAAACTTAGGAAGGATCATAACGTAAAGAAGGGTGAGGAGGATTTTTCTGTTCAAACTGCCGAACAGATGATCGGGAGGTTTAAGGAAATCTTGGACACAGTACAGATAGTTTTGATCGGAATTGCCGCTATCTCTTTGATAGTTGGGGGTATAGGCATAATGACTACGATGTATACCTCGATCATCGAAAGAACCAATCAGATAGGGATAATGAAGGCAATTGGTGCAAAAAATTCTGATATCCTGTTACTTTTCCTTATCGAGGCTGGTTTGCTTGGTTTGGTTGGAGGCGTGATGGGTGTATTAATAGGCCTGGTGATAAGTAAGGGCGTGGAAATTCTGGCGGCAGAATATGGTCTTGAAATGCTGAAGGCATATATGGGATGGGAATTAATTTTAGGTGCACTGGCATTTTCATTTATCGTTGGATGCATCTCCGGACTTCTTCCAGCAAGGAGAGCATCTAAGATGAATCCAGTCGATGCATTGAGGTATAGATAAAAGATGATTTCAGACTACTTTGAACTCGGTTTGAGCAGTATAATCCAGAAGGGAATTAGAAGCTGGCTTACTATGATCGGGATTTTCATAGGGATAGCGGCGGTAGTTTCTTTGATTTCTCTGGGACAGGGATTACAAAATGCTATCAGCGAGCAATTCGAGAAGATGGGGACGAATTCCATAATAGTAATGCCTGGTGCCGGTCTTACCGGAATGGCTGGTACAGCCACCCCCTTAACCAAATACGATTTAGATCTAATCAAAAAGGTCAAGGGTGTGGATCTGGTGGGTGGATTCATATCAAAGATTGCAAAAGTTGAATTTGATAATGAGATAAAATATTTATGGGTTTCGGGGCTTCCTCAGGATGAATCGAGAGAGATAATTGAGGATATAGGGGGTTATGGAATTCGAGACGGAAGGGATTTGAGAGATGGCGATAAATACAAGGCAGTCATCGGTTCCATGGTTGCTAATGGTGATGTTTTTAAGAAAGGGGTTGATGTTGGGGATAAAATAAAGATCAATGATCAAAAATTCAGGGTCGTTGGGATTTATAAACCATTTGGCAACCCGGATGATGACAGTTCAGTTGGAATCCCCCTCGAAACCGCAAGGGAACTATTTGATGAGCCAGATGAATTATTTGTGATCATGGCTCGAACCAAGGATGGCTTCAATACCGCCGATGTTGCGGAAGACATAAAAGAAAAATTGAGGAGGGATAGAGGTCTTAAAGAGGGTGAAGAAGACTTTTCTGTACAGACATATGAACAGCTCAAAGAGTCGGTGAGTGTTGTCTTGGACATCGTTAAGTATGTATTGATCGGAATCGCATCCATCTCCCTTATGGTTGGTGGTGTTGGAATAATGAATACCATGTATACCTCGGTTCTTGAGAGAACACGAGAGATAGGGGTAATGAAAGCCATTGGTGCGAGAAATTCAGATATTATGATGATATTTTTGATTGAGTCGGGGATTATGGGTATGGTGGGTGGTGCAATCGGTGTTGTTATCGGAATAGCACTTAGTAAAATTGTTGAATATGTTGCCGAACAGGAACTTGGAATGGTCTTATTGAAGGCAAATGTCTCCATAGAACTTATACTTGGTGCCCTGACATTCTCCTTTCTGGTTGGGTGTATCTCGGGAATTTTACCAGCAAGACAGGCATCTAAGTTAAATCCAGTGGATGCCCTTAGATATGAATAACCACAATATATCTAAGAAAGATAGATTGAAGAGACTGGGATAATAAGATAATATAAAAGTATATAAAAATAACTATAAAAATAACAGATGTTTATTTCCAATATCTACATTCTTCAAGTATTTCTTCGCTACCAGATAGCATTCCTCCACCTGTTTTCTCGGCGTTATTGGAAGGTCCATCATATGGAAGTCTGGATGAAACACTAAGAGTGAGTAGGGAATCTCTGGATTCAGTTCGGAGATGAATCTCGCTATTTTTTCTACCTCTCGTTTATCCACATAACCCGGAACTAAGAGGGTAGTGGCAGTGAGCACAGGTGATTCTCTCTCTGAGAAGAATTCTTCCGCTACCGCTCTGAAATTTTCATATGCCCTATCATTGGGTCTTCCAGATAATGCCACACTAAGGCTCTTGTCAAATGCCTTTAGGTCGAACTTAACGACCCCATCACTCTTAAAAGACAATTCTGCAGCCCTTCTTACCAGTTTCTGATTTCCACAACCATTCCATTCCCAGCAGATTCTAATTTTCCTCTCTTTGAGGATTTTCTCAGATGCTTTAAGTGCGAATGGTAGATGCGGCTCTGGAGATCCCCCAAAATAGCAGATGCAACCTACCTTAGAGTTATCCATTACATTAGTTACAAATTCATTCAACCTCATTTCTGGAGCCGTATAAACCCTCTTGTGAGAGGGATTCTGACAGAATATACAGTTGAAATTACAACCATAGAAGAATACTGCCAGATTGAATCTACCATAATCCCTACTTCCGGGACAGAACCAGGCAGCGCAGCAGTTAGTTGGTAGGGAATCTAGGTAGGTATAAACAAATGCCGTCTCGGGATCTGGGATTAGTCTATGATTCGCATTTCTTCTTATTCCACAGTATCCGCTCTTATTCAAGGCTATTCTACATTCATTAGCACACTGCTCACAGGGAATCCCGTCGGGATCCATAGGTGGCTCAGCGGGCAGGTTGAATCCATTTCTGATTTTATGATGCACTTTTTTGACATATGGAATTGCTTTTTCTGGAATATTCCTTATGCAATCCACACACACCCCGAGTTCCATAGAAACTATGCCACTTCTTCCACAGAGTTTACATTTCATATTCCGGAAGTCATCCCTCCTCAAATTCAATCTCAAAGCCGGCCTTCCTCGCCACATCTACCAAGAATGTCTTAACATCCTCCGAGTATCTTCTCGATACCAGGATATTATTAAAGAAATAAAAATGATGCCTCTTTTGTTCTTCCATTTCCATGGTACTCTCAAGAATCCTAAATATGTATTCATTACTTGGAAATTCAAATCTTCCAGTTGAACCATATTCCCCCTCTCTGATATGTAATTTTACCATTATTTTTTCAGTCATTCTTCTCATTCCTTTTTATTAGCAAATTCATAAATTCTGTTCCATTTCTAATTCCATAAAAGCCTTCTGCTGCAGCCTTTTCATTGTAAACCTCTACGGGATCACCATCCCTTAGGGTTGAATAGATAGCAAATGGAACTGGGTCTAATGTGTGGGTTCTAACCTCAATCGGGGTTGCATGGTCTGGAAGGATTGCAATTGAAAATTCTTTCCCATCAAGTTCACTTAGAATTCTCCCCACGATCTTTTCGTCTATGGCCTCAATGGCTTTTATCTTTTCCCTGATGTTGCCTTCATGTCCAGCCTCATCTGGCGCTTCTATATGTACATAAACCAGGTCGTTGCTCTCTAAAGCCCCGAGTGCATATTCTGCCTTTCCATCATAATTTGTATCCAGATATCCCGTAGCTCCTGGAACATCTATAACTTCTAAGCCCAGATATATGGCAATTCCCCTAAGGAGATCCACCGCTGAAATTAATGCCCCCTTTAATCCAAATCTTTCTTGAAATTTTGGCATTCTTGGTTTTTTTCCGGCACCCCAGAACCACAGCATATTCGCAGGAGGTTTTTTTTCATTTATCCTTTTTTTATTTATTGGGTGATCGTTTAGAATCCCATTTGATCTCTTCATCAGATCATTCAGCATATCCACAATTGATTTTGCTTCTTTGCTTCCTGGCTTAATCAAATTTTTCTCTATTTCTTGACCCATAATGTCATGCGGAGGCTTGCAAATTATATCCCTTGGGTCTACAGAGAAATCCCTAAGAATTAATAGATGGCGATAACCAACCCCGGGATAGAATTCTACTTTTTCACCCCCCAATCTTTTATCTATAAATTCAATTAACCCCTTGGCTTCTTCACTACTGATATGACCACCGCTGTAGTCTCTAAGAATCCCCCCATCCTCGGTAATGAGATTACACCTTAAGGCAATATCATCCCTCTCCAAGGATACATTCATAGCAGCAGCCTCCAGTGGACCCCTTCCCCCGGGATAATATTCTTTTGGATCATATCCCAGTAATGAGAGATTGGCGATATCACTTCCCAGAGGCATGTCCCTGCTCAAGGTTTTCAGAAGCCCACATCTCCCTTCTCTAGCGATAAAATCCATATTGGGTTTATTTGCTACCTCCAATGGCGTCTTTCCATCCAATTCCCTTATGGGACTGTCAGCCATCCCATCCCCAACGATTACTATGTATTTCATGATGTCTTATAATGTCTTATACTTCTTATACCCTTAGTTTTTATATAGAATAAATTAATGAAAAATTAATGAAAAAATGCAAATAAAAAATGCAATCCGATCTATCCATAAGGGAATTCAAGCCACAGGATGTTAGAGAGATTATAAAGCTACATAAAGAATCTGAGGACTTCTTCGAAGAAATGGATATCAATGAGGAATTTATAATAAATATCTCTCAAAGAAGAGATTTTAGATTCTTCATCGCGGTTCTAAATGGAAGGGTGGTGGGTTGCATCGGAATTTTATTTTATACACATGTTGGCAGGGCGGAGATAGGACCGATTGCAGTGGATAAAAAGTACAGGAATATGCAGATTGGAACGAGGCTCTTAGAAAAGGCATTGGAATTCCTAAGGGATAGAAAAATTCACAGACTGATATCCAAGGTAAAGGCAGATAATCAAGGGGCGATGGATTTTTTCCTTCGCAGGGGTTTCCAGAAGGAGGGTTATTTCAGGGAATACACGAAAAAGAGGGAGGATGTGGTACAATTTGTGAGGTTCATCTAATTTAGATTTGATTTATTGTTTTATTTATTTTAAAAAAAATAATAGTTATTATGCTAAATAAATTATTTGTTCTTACTCTATCCCTTGTATTGCTGACATCTACCGCGTTGGCTGTAAGTCTGAGGGACATAGACATAAATCCCGAAGAGATCGATTTAGAGGATACCTTCTATGTGGAGGTCACTTTTAGTGGTGATACCTGTGGTACAGAAGTCAAATTCTTTATGGATGATAAACTTTTTAGTTCTAAGATCGTGGGCTGTAATAGAGATTCTATAGAATCAAGGGAGTGGGATCTATCTGATAATCCATTAGACTGTGGAAAACATATTCTCAGAGTAGAATTGATAAAAGATGATAAAAGTATAGACAATATCACTCAGGAGATAGAGATAGGAAATCAACCATTAATTATAATGCCTGAAAGACCCCTGGTAAATAAAGAATTCACAATTCATTTTGAAGATAGTGATACTGGAAAACCTGCAGATAACATAAGGGTGGAGATCTATGATTTCAGAAAGGGTAGAAAAGAGAAGGTGGATTATTATACCGATATCAATGGCGATATAAGATTTAAATCAAGTAATGTGGGAGAATTTAAATTGATTATAGATGATCCAGAATATTGTGGAAGCAGAAATTTCTATGTAAAGAAGACATTGAATATAGATGGACCATATCCTGCCGCTCCACTAGCTGGTGAGTTAATAACAATTGCGGTTCCCGGGGGTGTGGGTGTCAAGGTTCTGGATGAGTATGGAAACATCTATGCCACGGGAAGCACTACAATAGGCGGCGGCGTTAATCTAACTATAGATGATCCGGGAAATTACACACTGGTGATAGGAGAATTAAGCAACACGTACTGGGGTAGAAATGTAAGTATTTGTGTATCTGAAAAATTAAAGCCTTCTATTATCATCACACCCGAAAAAGCGATTAAGGATAAGGAATTAATTCTAAGGGTTAAAGTGAATAATGAGCCGTTAGAATACGCAGATGTTACCATACAAAAACCCGTTGGGGATCCCGAAGAATATAAGACAGATAAAAATGGGGAATTGAAATTTACACCCTTTTCCACTGGAAAATTTTTGGTAAAGGTAGAAAAGCGTGGATACAAAGCCTGTGAGAGGGCATTTGAGGTAAGGAATTTATTTAATATAGAATTTACTCCCAAGGAACCCAAGGTAGATGAGGATATAACCCTGTTTGTAAGAGACCAGTTAAATAACCTGGTCCAGGGAGCTACTGTATCTATTTCAGATGCCGTCAGTGGAATCTCTGGTTTGGATGGTAGATTCACATTTAGATTAACTGAGCCAGGGGAATATACAGTAATAGTTACAAAACCAGATTATTGGGACCTTACTCAGAAGATGGTGGTTCTTTCACCATTGCATCTTGAACTGAGTTCTGAAAAAATAGAGCTGGGTGAAAGTATAAGTGCAAAGGTTCTTGCCTTGGGAAAGGAGATCTCGGCAGATATTGAAGTAATTAAACCGGATGGTGAAAAGGAATCTATTGGAGAGAGTTATAAACCAGAGATGGTTGGCAGTTATGAGATAATTGCTAATAAGGACGGGTATATTAGTGCGAATAAAACCCTCATCGTTAATCCACACCCATTAAATTTGAATCTGGAGCTGATCGGTGATAGACTATCAATAAGGGTAACGAGTCATGAAAAACCCGTCTCGGGCATCAGTATGAATATTGAAAAGCCCACCGGGATTGATGAGTTGGTTACGGATGATGAAGGCAAGGTAGAGACCAAGATCAAAAAAGAGGGTGAAGTTAAAATCTCTGCAAATGTTATTAACACGAATCCAGATTATGATAAAATCCTTGTGAGTAGGAACATAATAAAAAAGCATAATATCCCCGTTCTAATCCTTGCAATATCTGCTATTGTTTTGGTAGCTATAATAGCCATAGCAGTTGTTCATACCATCCCAAGAAAAGAGAAGAAAGAAAAGAAGAAAAAGAAGAGGACGGGCCTTAAAAAAGGCAAGGGATCAACGCTTTCGAGGTTATAATAAGATTGCTCATTTTATATCTTTTATAATCTCTATACAAT